>JANNKI010000439.1:0-1644 GCA_031396225.1 bacterium
CGGCACGAGCCGGTCCGGGTCGGCGCGACGAGCACGATGCTTTTCAGACGCCAGCCATTGCATGTCCCCGTGGCGACCGGCGGCGAGCCAGGCTTCGTAGTGGGCCTGCGCCTCGAGCGGGCCCACGCGGGCCACACCCACCGCGTCGAAGCCCAACTCGAGCGCGCGCGCCTTGAGCCGGGCGGTGGGCTCGGCGGCTTCGCGGGTCAGCGTGGATCCCGCCGCGGCGGTCGCGGGGCGCTGGGCCGCCAGGCGCGTTTGCGCTTCAGGGAGTCCGCAGCCGTCTCCGTGGCGAGGCTATCGCTCGAATCCGGGGACGGCTTGATCCGCGGCGATGTCGCGGGCGCCTGAGTCGGTGGCGCGGTCGCGGGTGGCGGGACGCGGTCGCGTCCGGCGCCCGCTCGCCGCGCGCGCATGGCGTCGAGTTCGCGCTTCGCCTCGCTCCATGCCCGCGTGGTGCGTGCCTCGAGCAGGCGCAGGTCCACATCCGGAGATGATTCCACCAGACTGCGCGGCGGGGCCGTGAGGCCCGCTCGTCCGTCTCGCTCCTGGATGCGGAGCCGGTCGGCGTCCCCCGGACCGAGGATCTCGTCCGGGTCAGGGCCGGCATTCCAGTACACCCCGTGATGCGATGCGATGCGGGAGATGGGGCGCACGCCACGCTTGTCGTCGGGAATGTCGCTCACGAAGCTGGCCCGCGTGCTGGGACTCGCCGACGCGAGCGCACTCGCGGAGACGTACGTGAACAGGCCACCGGGCACGCGGTCGTAGTTCGGCACCCCCGAAGGTGGCAGCGGGGCCCAGCCCACGTACTCACCCACCTCCACCCACGCAACCCACGACGGCGCCCATGCGCCGTAGGGCTGCCACAGCCATCCCTGGAACTCGTCATGGAACCAGAACCCGTAGTGGTCCGTGATCCAGCCGAACGGTTCGTTGGATTCCCACACCCAGCCGAACGTCCAGGACGGCTGCCAGTGTCCGTCCTGGTAGGGCCGCCAGGCCACCGTGTTCACGCGCGGACGGAACACCCAGCCCTGCGGTTCCACCAGCACCCAGTCGCCGTGCTGCTCCAACTCGTCGTGGAACGGCCGGAGCACCGCGGGCAGTCCCATCCGCGCCGCGGAGGTCTGGGGTGGAGTGGGGGCGTAGGCTGCTTCACCGAGCTCGTCGCGCACCGCGCACGAGGCCAAAAAAACGGCAATTCCAAGCAGGAACGCGAATTTCAGGCCTAACTCATTGCTCAACTTCACTTTATGACGCTCCTTCCGGCCTTTCGCCAGATCGCTTGTGGCGGGAACCTGAAAAATACTGTTGTGCGAGTCGGTTGTCACCTAATAGGATTGTCCATTAAGTGCCTACTGCAGCAGGCTCCCTGCCTCCGTCCTTGGCGTGATCCGACCTGCAAGACATCCCTGATCGAGGAGCCCCCAGCCCTATGCGGTTGTCGAATCGCGCTTTGCTGCTCGCTTGCGTCGGGGTTCTCGCGCTAGCGCCAGCCCTGAGCGCTGCCCCGGTGGAGTTGGATGCGCCTGACCTCGTGCCCGGCGTGGAAGCCACGACAGTACTTCACCTTGGCGTGACTGCTGGCGTGAGCGGGGCGCCGAACGGCTTCACGATCGAGTGGATGCCGCGCATGACGTT
>JANNKI010000498.1:0-5914 GCA_031396225.1 bacterium
ACAGCGGCGATACGAACGACTCGGTTCATGTAGGGAATCCTCCGTTGTGGGCCGGCCGGCCATCGCCGGCTCGGCTCCAAGTGTCGGACGACACGAACTCATGGTACTCGGCTGAGGTCTGCAGTTCAGGGGGGCCCACGCCCTCCTTAGGGGGTTTTGGGCCCGGCGCTCCTCCCCATTGGCCATGGCTGACTATCGCCGGCCGTCCCAGGGCATCCCTTGGCGGGCGAGCAGCAGCGCGTCCAACCATTTCTTAACAGCCTGCGTCGCGCAAGCCAATTCTCCGGAGCAATGGGCATGGCCGAGTGTGATTGCGGCCTCTCACTGGAAGCGACGGCAGGTGCCCTCCGGGTCGAGCGTGCGGATGCTGCCGCGAGTCGATGCGCACCAGACCATCGCTTGCGCGATGGACACGAGCGCACAGACGACACGCGCCGACACGTCGGCCTGACGCCCGCGTCGCATTCGCATCCCGCGTGCGCTCGGGCGTGGACGAGCTCTCTCACGCATTGGTCGCGATCCTGCCGACCGGTTCGAGCGAAACGGCCGCGAGGACGACTCCACCTCCCGGTCCGGTCTCACCTCCAGCCGGACGCAGCGCGTGCCGATGCCTTGACAGATCGGACGCGCGCATCGCAGAATTCCGCACAGCGTTCCTTCGCACGGCTCTCCGTGCGCGGATCTCGGGGGCTCGGGCAGCTCTCAGGACCGGGGGGGTGGGTCCTCCCGCGAGTAGGTGCCCCGAAAAGGAGGTGATCCATTGACTAGTCGCAGTCTGGCTTCGGTGGAGGTGGCGTCCTCGTAGGGGAACTCGGACGCTCTGGCGGCTGATGTGGCCCCTCGCGGGGAACCCAGCGCCACCAAGACCGAACGTTCTCGGGGCCCGGTCGGCAACGACCGGGCCCCATTCAATTCCGTGCTTCCTGCGCACGGCTCGAGCATCGCGCCGCGGACGGGGGAGCCGCGCTCGGCTCCTGGACTGCGCTCGCCGGCGACTTGCTCAGCGCACCGAGAGCGTCGAGGCCGAGACCGCGGCCGCCGCAGCAGCAGCGGCCGCCCGCGCGCGTCGCGTGCCGCGCTTGCCGCTCATCAGCACGATCGTCACTGCGGCTCCCACCAGCGCATGCACGAACCCAGCGAACGTCACGCCGTACAACACCAGCGCCATCCACATCGTGATCAACGACAAGCTGACGAGCGTCATCGCGGACCTCCTCCTTGAGGCTCCCCAGCGAGGGCGCGACTCCTGCACGCCCCCGCGACGGATTGCAGCTGGAGCGGAGCATTTGCATTGGCCGTGCCTTGACATCCGCGGACGTCAAGTCGTTGGGGCAACAGCCCCATGTGGCCCCGGGCTGCCATGGGACCGCTTTCCGGCTCCGGCCAGAGTCCGTCCGGCCCGGCCAGAACCCGCTACCGGCGCAAGCGTGCCCCAGGTTCCTGTGCCGCCAGCACCGAACGGGCCGCGCGCGAGCGATGTGCCAGCCACGCCACCTGTGCCAGCCCTCCCACGGTGAGCGCCAGCGCCGCGAAATGCAGGCCGGGGGCCGCGCGCCACGCCACGCCGATGCCCAACACCGCGCACGTGGCGAGCAGCAGCACGCCCATGGACTCGGTGATCGCACGGGTCTGGCGCGCGTGCACCAGCACGCCCTGGTGGTAGCTCTGCCACACGCTCACCGCGCCCATGGGCACCAGCCACCAGAGCGCGTCGCAGGCGAGCGCGGCGAGCCCCGCCGGCAACGCGGAGCCATGCTCGAACCAAGCTCGGCCAATCGGCGTCGCCGCACCCACCAGAAGCAGCACGGTGACCGCCAAGCCGAGCCTGCCCGCGAACCGGCGGAGCGCACCCAGCGCACGCGCGCGGTCGAGCAGCGACACCATCACCTCGTTGTAGGCGAACCCCAGGCTTCGCACCGTGAACGTGCTGCCCGAGAGCACCGGCCACGTGGCGAGTGACTCGAGCGCGTTGGGCATGCGGCTCATCGCGGCGGCCGCGAGCGGCATGGCGATGAAGTTCAAGAGCGGCGTGAGCGAGAGCGGCGTGTAGAACCGCACGAACGAAGCCATGGTGAGCGGCGGCTCCACGGCGGCGGCCTCTGCGAGCGCCCCGCGGCGCACGGGGCGCACAGCGTAGCGGGAGAACAGCGCCTCGGCCACCACGCCCGAGGCCACCGCGCTCGTGCCCACCACGATGCCCGGGAGTGTGCCGAGCCACGCGCCGAACCCCAGCACCGCCGCCAGCGTGAGCAGGCGCACGAGCGTGCCCCAGGCGACCGCGCGGCTCCGCCCGAAGCGGATGAGCACGCCCTGTTGCGTGCGCCGGTAAGCGATCGCAAGGGTCCATGGCAGCATGATGCGCAGCCCTACGCGCGCCGGTTCGCGCACTGGTTCCGGCACACCGATGAGCCCGCCCGCCACCACGTCGAACAGCGGCGTGAACGCCAGCAGCGCGTGCAGCACGGTGAGCGCGCCGGCCGCAATGAACATGAACCGGCGCACCACCCGGTAGGAGTTCGCGTCGCGCGAGAGCGCGGTCGAGGCGGTGAGCAGCATGAGAATCGGCGACTCGACCAGCAGCGACAGCGGGAACACCACGCCGCCATACGCGGCGAGACTCACGGTAGCGTGCGGCAATCGCGCCATGACCGCGCTCACGGCGGGCAACTCGAGTCCCATGAGCATCCAGCTGCCCGCCAGCGGCAGCCAGGTGGTGACCACCTCGCGCAGCCGCAACGGGGCAGGGGGTGTGGCGGCAGGCTGGATCGCGGAAGCGGGCGTGGGAGTGGTCATGGGAGGACGCAACCTAGCGACTGACGCCCAAGAGCACCAGTGGTCGGGCCGTGATCGCGCGCCATGCGACGCTCACGCGCCGAACCCGCGCGGCCGATGACGCCCACACGGTGCCGCACGCCGGAGAGGAGGTCGGTATGACGGTCGAAATCTCGCGCGCAGCCACGGCCGGCTCCCAGGCGAGCCTCACCTCGGATGCGCTCCCGCGCCGCGTGGCACGCGGGTTGGCCGGCATCATCGCGCTGCTCACGGTGTTGAGCGTCGCCGAGCAATACGTCATCCACATCCTCGGTCGCACCGACCTCGAGGACTTCCTGATCGCGGTGGACCTGGACGCCGAGTCGAACATTCCGACCTGGTTCTCGTCCGTGGCGCTGCTGGCGTGCGCGGGCCTGCTGGCGTTGATCGCCTCGCACACACGGCGCCGCTCGGCGGCGTTCGCCGGCCACTGGCGCGCGCTGAGCGCGATCTTCGTGTTGCTCTCGGTGGACGAGATCGCCCAGCTGCACGAGCACCTGGGGCGGCTTCAGCGCGCGTGGCAGACGCACGGGCCATTCTACTTCGCGTGGGTCATCCCGGGAGCGCTGGCGGTCCTGGCGGTGGGGCTCGGCTTCGCGCGGTTCCTGGCGCACCTGCCCGCTCCGACCCGACGCCGGTTCGTGGTGGCCGGAGCCACGTTCGTGGCGGGCGCGCTCGTGGTCGAAGCCCTGGGAGGCTGGCGCGCGGAGACCATGGGCATGAACAACATGACCCACTCGCTCATCGCCACCGTGGAAGAGGTGCTGGAGATGGTCGGCGTGGCCTGCTTCCTCGTGGCGCTGCTGCGTCACCTCTCGGATCAGGGCCTTACCCTGGACCCCGCGGCCAGCCATGAAGGTGCCGGTCCCGCTCGGCGAGCGCGCGACGCCGACGAACCCCCTGCTCCGCTTGCGGCCGCCAGTTGATCGGGCTCGGGTGCTGACTGAGAAAGCGATTCCGCACTCAAGCTCGTGAGCGGAAGGGCCGATAGTCCGCGCAAGGTCTCCCGGTGCACAGGAGCGGCGGACAGGTACGTCCTCCGCGGGGACGCCACGAGCCCAAGAGGCATCATGAACGAGCGACCGCGCCATCCGCGTTCCGGCCTTCCTGCCTTCGCGCCCTCCATCGGGCTCCGTGAAGTCCTCGATGCATCTCCTGACCTGGTGTTCAGCGCCGATCCGTGGGGGCGCCTCGTCTGGGCGTCGTCCGCGTTCGAATCGTTCACCGGGCGACGCATCAAGGATTGCATCGGACGGCCCTGCTCCGACCTGCTCCTGCCCTCCGAGGCGGCGGGCGTCGTGCGCACGTTCCTGAAAGGTCGCAAGAGCATGCCGGGCCCGATCGATCGCACGCTGTGCATCCCGCGCGCGGACGGCACGAACTCGGCCGTGGACGTGCGCTGGCGCTTCGTCGAGAGCCCGGATGGCGAGCGTTACCTCGTGGGCGTGGCCCGCGAGCGCCAACCCGGTCGTCAGGAGCAGCTCGGCGAAGCGACGCCGGCATCGGCGAGCCGCGTGCTCGAGCTGGAGAGGCAGCTCGCCGAGGCGCGCGCGGTCGCTCAGGTGAAGGGCGACTTCCTCGCCACCATGAGCCACGAGATCCGCACGCCCATGAGCGGCGTGATCGGGATGACGAACCTGCTGCTCCAGGGCGAGCTCGTGCCCGAGTCCCGCCAACTCGTGGAGCTGATCCGCGGGAGCACGGAGACGTTGCTCGCGCTCATCCACGACACGCTGGATTTCTCACGGCTCGAGGCTGGGCGCATGCCGGTCGAAAAGCTGGACTTCGACCTGCGCGTGACGGTGGACCAGATCGCGAGCGTGTTGCACCCGCTGGCCGACGACAAGTCGCTGCGCTTCGAGACGCGCGTCAACACGGTGGTGCCTTCGCGACTGCAGGGCGACCCGGGGCGCATGCGCCAGGTGCTGCTGAATCTCGGCGCGAATGCCATCAAGTTCACCGAGAAAGGCACAGTGAGTGTGCGCGTGGAGCGCGAGGCCGAGGACGATCATCAGGTCACGCTGCTGTTCCAGGTGAGCGACACCGGCCCGGGCATCGATCCCAAGGCCCTGCCGCGGTTGTTCGAACCGTATACGCAGTCCGACGCCAGCGTCGCCCGTTGCCACGGTGGCTCCGGTCTCGGACTCGCGATCTCGCGCCGACTTGTCGAGGCCATGGGTGGCGAGATGGGGGTGGACAACCGCCCCGGCGAAGGCAGCACGTTCTGGTTCCGCCTGCGGCTCGACAAGCAGCCGGTCACGATCGGCAGCGGCGCGGCGTCCACGGGCGAGGTGCTCCTGCGCGGCGTGCGCGTGCTGGTGGCCGACGGCAATACGGGCGACCGCGAACCCCTTGCCGACGTGCTCGTGGCGTGGGGCTGCGACGTGGAGCGCGCCGAGAACGGACCCGAGGCACTGGGCAAGGTGCGTGACGCGGCCGCTCGCGGTCGCGAGTACAACGTGGCGCTGATCGACCGGCACCTCGAGGGCCTGAACGGCGAGGAACTCGGCCAGGCCATCCGCGCCGACGAGTCGCTCGCCGCCACCCGGCTGGTGATGATCACGAACGTTGGCCGGCCCGGTGACGGTGGCCGCGTCAAGGCCGCCGGCTTTGCCGCCTATCTCATGAAGCCGCTGGAGCCAGGTCAGCTCTACGAGGCGTTGGGCGCGATCCTGCACCCGGGCCTCGCCGCGGCGCCGCACGAGGAGCGTCAACTCGTCACTCGCCACTCGCTCGCCGAGGCGCGACGCGGCAAATTGCGTATTCTCCTGGTGGACGACGACCCGGTGAACCAACTCGTCACCACGAGTGCCTTGCACCGCGTGGGCTACAACGTGGATGTGGCGAGCAACGGGCGACGCGCCATCGAACTCACCGGGGACGAGCGCTGGGATCTGATCCTCATGGACATGCAGATGCCCGACCTGGACGGTTGTCGTACCACGTCGGCGATCCGCGCGCGCGAGCGCGGGACCTGGCGCACGCCGATCATCGGGCTCACCGCGAGCGCCGACTACAAGCCGGACCACGACCGCTGCCTGGCCTCGGGCATGGACCTGGTGCTCGGCAAGCCCATCAACCTCGAGCAACTCACGTCCACCGT
>JANNKI010000520.1:0-16827 GCA_031396225.1 bacterium
GAACCGGCTCGGGCTCACGCGCGAGACCGACGCGGTGAAGATCGAGTTCGCGCTCATGCCGCTCGTGCCGCGCGAATCGTGGACGTTGTTCTCGCACTGGCTGATCCTGCACGGTCGCGCCGTGTGCCAGGCGCGAAAGCCCCAGTGCAGCGCCTGTCCGCTCGCGCCCCACTGCCCGCGCGTCGGCGTGAGCGTATCGGCGTGAGGCGCCGGCCCGGGTTGCGCGCGAGGCTCCTTGGCGGACTGGTGATGCTGGCCGTGACGCATTCGATCGCGCACGCCTCGGGCGGATTCCCGTCCGCCACGGCGCTTGCGGATGAGAGCTTGGCGGCCACGGATGACGCACGCGCGCTGCTCGTGAATCCGGCCGCGATCGGACAGCGCTACCCGTCCGAATGGCTGCTGGCTTACGCGCGCCGCGACTCGGGCCACGAATGGAACGCCGGGCTCGCGAGCTGGCGGCGGCTGGGGCTCGGGTTCACGCGCGAGCGCGACTCGTCGCTGGCGTTCGGGCTGGGAATCTCGGCCGGTAACGAACGATTGCGGCTGGGCTTGGCCGCGATCGAGCGCGTCGCGAGCGCGCCCCAGCGCGAGCGCGACCTGGACGCTCGCGCCGGGCTCCTGCTGCGGGCGCGGCCGTGGGCCAGCGCCGGGGTGAGCGTGGCGCACCTGTTCCAGTCCGAGTTCCGGGGCCGGCGAACGGCTCGCGAGTACACGCTCGGTCTGGCGCTTCGCCCGTTGGCGTGGTCGCGCCGTCTGGCGCACGACCCGGCCACGCGCTTCACGCTCACCGCCGACGTGACGCTGGCCGAGCTCGCCGCGACACGCGACGCACGCGTGCGCGTGGGCGTGGCGATGGAACCGGTGGCGGGGCTGGAGCTGCGCGCAATGGCCGAGGGCCACGGCGCGTTCCAGTTGGGCGTGGTGCTCCGCGGAGTGCGCAGCAGCGTGCACGCGGCGCAGGCGCGCACGCGCTCGGGCCGCGCCTACGAGAGCGTGGCGCTCTCGGCGCACGCCGGCGAGGACCGCGCGCTCATGGTGCCGCGCGGCCAGCGGCGCGTGGCGCACGTGCGCATGGCGGGCGTGCTGGCGGATGAATCCATCCCGGGCGGGCTGCTGGGCGGTGGCGCCGGGACGCCCTCGGCGCCACTCCACCGCCAGCTCGAGCGCGCGCTCGAGGACCCGCTCACGCGCGGGGTGTTCCTGGAGCTCGGCCGCGTCGCGGGCATGGCGCACCTGGAGGAGCTGCGCCCGCGTCTCGCGAAGCTCCGGCAGGCCGGCAAGCCCGTGGTGGCCTACATGCAGTACGGCGGCGGCCGCGGCGACCTCTATCTGGCCAGTGCGTCGTCGGCGGTGTACGCATCGCCCGCTGCGGAGTTCGTGGGGCTGGGGCTCCGCACCGAGCGGCGCTATTACCGGCACATGCTGGCTGGGCTCGGGGTGAAGCTGGATCGTTCGAGCACCGGGGACTTCAAAAGCGGCTACCGCAACTACAGCGTGGACTCCACACCGCCCGCCGACACGACCGTCATCCAGCGCGTGCTCACGCAACGGCAGGAACTGTTCGTGACCACCGTGGCGAACGGTCGGCGCGTGGCTCCTGAACGCCTGCTGCCGGTGCTGGATGGGCGCGGGCATTCCGCGGCGATCCTGGCGCGGCTTGGGGTCATCGACTCGGTGGGTTGGCGCGAACAGGCGCTGGCCGAGCTGGGCCGGCGCACGGGGCTCGGCGCCAAGCCGCGGCTTGCCGACTTACGCCGCGCGCCGCGCGCACGCACGGTGTGGAACACGCCGGAGCGCATCGCGGTGGTGTATGCCGGCGGCACCATCGTGGACGGGCGGAGCGGCAGCAACGCGCTGGACGGCGGCGTGATGGGCGACCAGACGATCACCGCGCAACTCGAGCGCGCGTTCAAGGCCCCGGGGATCCGCGCGGTGGTGCTGCGCGTGGAGAGCCCCGGCGGTACGGCGAGTGCGTCGTTCCTCATGGACCACGCGGTGGAGCGACTGCGTCGCGAGACGGGAAAGCCGGTGGTGGTCTCCATGGGCTCGGTCGCCGCGAGCGGCGGCTACTTCCTCTCGGCCCACGCCGACCGCATCTACGCCAACAAGCACACGGTGACGGGCTCGATCGGCGTGCTGTTCGTGAAGCCCTCGCTGGAGGGGCTCTACGCAAAGCTTGGCGTGCGACAGGACGAATTCGACCGCGGCGAGTACATGCGCGGACTGTCGCTGGGCCGCGACTGGCGCCCGCGCGACCAGGCGGCGGCGGACAGCGCCATCAAGCGGCACTACCGCGCGTTCGTCGAACGCGTGAGCGACGGACGCAAGCTGGAGAGATTCGAGACGTACGCTTACGCGCAGGGCCGCGTCTGGCTGGGCGAAGACGCGGCTGAGCGCAAGCTGGTGGACGGCATCGGCGGCCTCGACGCTGCGATCTCCGAAGCCCGTCGCCTGGGCGGCATCCCGCAGGACGAACGCATCTCGCTCCGCGAGTACCATCGACCGCGGGGGACGTTGCTCGAACGCATCGTGGGCCAATGGCTGAGCGATCGTTTCGCCGAGGCCGTGAGCCTTCCGGACTTCACTCGGGCGCAGGCTCGTAGCGAGGAGTGGCTCGAAGACCTCGAGTGACGCGCCCGCCCCACCCCGCCTGCATCCTGGGTGACTCAGCGCTCGCGCATCTCGGCGCGCAAGCGGTCAGACCAGGGGCCGGTGGGCTCGAGGGCGAGATAGCGTCGCGCCAGAGTCAGGGCCTCGTCGATGCGGCCGACCTCGAAGAGCAGTTGGGTCCGGTTATGGAGCGCGGGCAGGTATTCAGGCTCGGTCGCGTCCACGGCGGCGAACTGCGCGATCGCGCGCAGCATGAGCGCACGACGCTGCCAGGGCTCGCTCGTGCGGGCCGCGTCCAGCGCCAGGGCCATGCCCCAGCCGAGCCGGCCCTCGCCGTAGTGCGGAGCGCGCTCGCAGGCCTCGCGATAGCGGTTCGTGGCCGTCGCGTAGTCGTGCCGCACGAGCGCCAGCGCGCCCAGCGTCGCACGCGCGCGCGGCTCGCCCGGGTGCAGGCGTATCCAGCGTTCGAGCGCGTGCTCCGCCTGACGAACGCGCGCCAGTGCGGCCGCGTCGTTCGGCGTCGTCGATGGGGCGCCGCCGAAAGTGGCGGAGCGAAAGCGCAGCCCGGCGGTGAGCACGCCGAGCGAAGCGTCGGGCAGGCCCGTCGCGCCCAGCAAGACGGCATCGCCAGGCAGGCCGCCCGGGCGTGCCGGGCGCATCACCAGCGTCATGCCGACCAATGCCAGCAGCAGTGCAAGGAGCCCCAGGAACAGCAGCGTGGGCCAGCCCGGCCAGCGCAGGCGGCGCTCGAGCTCGAGCACCGGGGGGGGAGCGGTCATACCGGCAGAGTAGGGGGCGCGGGAGTCGGGCGGCAATGGCCGTCTTGACGCCGCTGCTAGGCTGGAACTGACGCGAGGCATAGGGCCCGCGCCGTGGCGGGGCCCCACCCGGGACCCGCCGGAACCCCGCCGGGCGCGATCCGCCCCGGCGAGAGGAGCATCAGCATGTGCCACGAAACCCGTGAGCAGCGCTCGTGCGGCTGTGCGCCGCAGGCTCGACACGAGCACACGCCGCATCACCACTATGGAGCCGGGGACGACTTCGCCGGCGGCTTTGGCGTCCGTCGCCCGC
This sequence comes from bacterium, assembly GCA_031396225.1. Classification (GTDB taxonomy): domain Bacteria; phylum Eisenbacteria; class RBG-16-71-46; order RBG-16-71-46; family RBG-16-71-46; genus JAIOPA01. Next base: position 3,685 of record JANNKI010000520.1, read on the forward strand.
TCCGCTTCCTCGCCTGGAAGCTGGAGCTCACCGAGCCGCAACTGGCCCGGTTCGCGGCCATTATCAACGAACTCAAGACCGAGCGGGCGCAGGCCGCGGTGGACGATCGCCGCGCGCTCACGCTGCTCGCGGAGGCCGCGACCGGCGAGGCGTTCGAGTCGGCCAGGGCCGACGAGGCGACCCGGCTTCGCATCCAGAGCGTCACGCGGCTGCAGCAGCGCGTGACGGAATCCCTGGCACAGATGCACGCCGTGCTCGATGCCGAGCAACGTGCGCGGCTCGCCTACCTGCTCCGCACCGGGACCCTGGTGATGTGACGACGCCCGACGCGACCGCCGCCGGGGCCTCGCGCCCCGGTGGCGGAGCGGCGGGAATGTCACCGAAGGCATTGCCCAAGCCTCGCCGGCGCTGTAGTTTCCAGCGGATGCCTGCGCCGGGGCACCCAGCTTCGCTGGGTCCGGCGCGGGGCGACGGCCGCCTCCTACGGACAGGACCCCACCCGCATGGCGTTGCTGCGACTGCTGCAGATCTCGGACCTGCACCTCGGTCGCCCGTTCGCGTGGCTCCCGCCCGAACGGCGCGAACTTCGCCGCCGCGACCAACTGGCGGCGCTCGAGCAGCTCGTGAAACACGCCATCGAGCGCGATGTGCAGGCCATCCTGATCCCGGGCGACCTGTTCGACGGTGTTCCGGTGGACACCGGCTCGCTTACGTTCGCGCTGCGTGCTTTCGCCACGCCCGGCTGCCCGCCCGTGTTCGTCGCGCCGGGCAACCACGACCCGGCCTCTCAGGACAACGCCGCCTGGAACCCGCGACTGCTGCAGGCGCGTGGCACGCACTGGCCGTCGCACGTGCACGTGTTCGATTCGCCGCGCTGGACCGGGGTGCCGCTGCCTTCGCAGCCCAACGTACGCATCTGGGGCCGTGCGTTCCTCACCAACTCGGGCACGATGGAGCGCCCGCTCGCCAAGGCAGCGCTCAAGGACTTGACCGAACGCCCGCCGGGCACGATCGACGTGGCGATGTTCCACGGCTCGCGCGAGGGCCGCTGTCCGCCGTCGCAGAAGATCACCGCGCCGTTCAGCGACAGCGAGGTGGCCGCGTCGCCGTTCGTTTACCACGCCGTCGGCCACTATCACGTGCGCTCCGAGATCGAGCAGGAGCCCGCCAGCGGCGCCACCTCGTCGGGCGTACGGCTCGCCTATGCGGGCTCGCCCATCGCGCTCGACTACACCGAGCCCGGTGACCACGGCGCGCTCGAGGTGCTCATGCGCTATGGCCTGGAGAGCTGCGTGGTGAACGTGGAGAACATCAAGCTCGACCGCCGCCGCGTGCTGAGTGCGCAGGCTGACGTGACCGGTTGCGCCAGCCCCGAGCAGGTCGACCGGCGCATCCTGCACGCGTTCGCCGCGGCGGGCGTGGGCGAGAACGACTTCACGCGGCTCACCATGATCGGCCGGCTGTCGCCAGGAGTACGCTGGAGGTCGCCTGGCGCCGACGTGTTCGCGCGCGCGTTCCACGTGCGCTGGGACCGCGGCGCGGTGCGCCCCGACTACGACCTCGACCAACTACGTTCGGGCGATGGCCGCACCACCGAGGAGCGATTCGCGCTCGACCTGCTCGCGCAGATCGACGGCGAGACCGACCCCGAGCAGCGCGTCGCGCTGAAGCGCGCGCTCTACTACGGGCTCGACGCGTTCCGTGTGCGAGAAGTGCTGCCGCAGTGGGAAGAGGTGGCCGAATGAAGCTCGTGCGCCTGCGCGTGGACGGCTTTGGGCCGCTGCAGGGCGAGTGGACGTTTTCCACCGAGCGCGTGAACGTGGTGCTCGACGACAACGAGCGTGGCAAGTCGACACTGCTCGCCGCCATCTCCGCCGCACTCTACGGGCTCGAAGGCGACCGGCGCTCGCATCGCGTGGTCACCCCGCTCGAGCGGTGGCGGCCGTGGAACGGCGGCGCCTTTCGGGTGACGCTCGAAGTGGAGTGCGCGGACGGGGCGTACGCGATCACCCGCGACTTCGAGCGCGGTACGGTGGCGGTATTCGACCGCACCGGCGGCGAGGTGACGGCGCAGTTCCTCGAAGGCCGTGACGAGTACCCGGTGGGCAAGAAACTTTTGGGGCTGGACCAGGCCGAGTTCGAGAAGAGTGCGCTGTTGCTCCAAGGCGAGTTGGACGGTGTCGTGCCCGCCGACGAGAAGACGCGCCGCGCCTCGACGCTCAAGAGCCGTCTCGAGAACGCCGCTGACACGCATATCGGCGACACCAATGCCTCCGAGGCTCTGCGTGTACTCGAGGAATCGCTGCGTCGGTACAACGCCCACGAGCTGGATTTCACCGGCACGATCGACAACGCCATCGACCGCCTGGTCGCCAAGCGCGAGCTGGTCGAGGTGGACATCCGCGAGCTGGACTCCACGCTGATCGTGGCGCAGGCGCCGCTCCAGGACCTGCACCAGCTGACGCAGGAGGAGCGCAAGCTGCAGAATGCGCTTCGTGAGCTCGAGAACGAGCGGCGTGCGGGGCTGGCCGTGGACGTGCGGCGACAGCTCACCGACCACGAGACCGCGTTGGCCGAGGTGACGCGGCTCGAAACGGAGACCGGCGAACTGGCGGGTACCGCGACGCTGCCACCCAACGCCGAAGTGGACCTGCGCGAGACCATCGCGCGACACGAAGAGGCCATGCGCGGCATCGAAGGGCTGGAATCGCGCCGCCGCGACGAGCTGGCGCGCGAGCGTGAGGCCATCGCGGCCGAAAGGCTGGAGCTGGCCCCGTACGACACGTTCTCGCTTGAAGAGGTTGACCGCTGCGTGGGCCAGGCGGCCGAGCTGCGTGGGCCAGGCGGCCGAGCTGCGGCACCTGCTCATGCAGGACGCACTGCTCCGCCACCAGGTGTTCGAACTGCGGGACGGGCTCGCGGGCAAGGGCTACGAGCCGGAGCAGGTGCAATTCCTGCAACAGCGCTTCGCGAGCCTGCCGCCCGAGAACCTGCGGCTGCTGCGCCAACAGTCCGAGTTGAACCTCGTGTTCCAGACGGAATCCGCCACGCTCGAGCAGCAGCGGACGGGCGCCACCGAGACGTTGCGCGCGGTGGACGCCGCGCGCTCGGCGCGGCGCACGCCAGGCTGGATCCTGCTCGCGCTGGGAGGCGCGGCCCTCGTGGCTGGCGGCCTGGTGCTGGCGATGCATGGAACCCGCACCCTGGGCGTGGCCCTGCTCGCGGCCGGTGGCGCCGTCGCCGCGGCGGGTGGCGCACTGCTGGGGCTGGGCGCCAGGACGCGCCACGAGGATCGCGACAACGCGCTCGCGATGCTCACCGAGGCGCAGGGGCGCATCAACCAGTTGCATCGCCGACGCGCCGAGAACGAGTCCGGCCTGGTGGAGCTGGCGCGCATGATGGGCTATCGCGACCACGTGGACCTGTTGCGCCAGTGGGGCGAGTACGCCCGGCTGATCGAGGACTCGGGCCCACTGCTGCGCGCGCAGGAGCAGCTCGAAGCGGCCGACCGCCGCCGGCAACAGCTGATCGATGACGCGCGCCCGCTCGTGAAGGTGGCGGGCGAGAACGTCGTGACGCCCGAACTGCTCGAGAAAGTGGCGTACGACGCTCGTCGGTCGCTGAACGCGCGCCAGCGCCTCGCCGACCTGGAGCGCGGCTTTGGCTGGGTGGAGGAAGAGAAACGCGTGCTCGAGGCCGCGGCGAATGCCATGAAGGACCGCGCCGTGCGCGTGTTGCAGACCGCGGGCATCACGCACGAACCCGCCCGCGGCTGGGCGCATCACGTGAAGGAGTTGAAGCGCCGCATGGAGGGTCGCGTGCGCTACACCATGATCGTCGAGGAGCTGATCCCGGCGGCACGCCGACGCCTGCACCCCGAACACGAGGTCGCCCAGCGCCGGCGCCAGCTGGAGATGCTCATGGCAGGCGGCGAGCTCGCCCCGAACGCGCGTGCGTCCGCCGAGATCGAGGTGGAGGTGAAGCAGACGCGCAGCAAGCTCGAGGAAGCGCAGCGCCGCCGCTCGGACGTGCGCGTCGAGGTGGAAGAGGTGTGGCGCCGCCACGCGCAGCGCCGCCCCGACCTGGCGCAGTCGCAGGAACGGCTGGGGCGCGCCATCGAGCGCGCGAAGAAGTTCAAGCAGTCCGTCGAGCTCGCGCGCGACACCATCCAGCGCGTGGCCACCGACACGCATCGCAAGTGGGCGGACTTCCTGAACGATCGCGTCGCCGAGATCCTCGAATCGTTCGGCACGTCGGTCGAGGGTCTGCGCTTCGGCGAGGACCTGGACTTCTCGGTGCAACTGGACGGCGGGCCGCTCGTCTCGCGCGGCAAGGCGCACGCGCAGTTGTCGGCCGGCGCGCGCGACCAGCTCTACCTGGCGGTGCGTCTGGCGATCAGCGAGTTCCTGTCACGCGGCAAGGAGCCGCTGCCGTTGCTGCTGGACGACGTGTTCGCCACCAGCGACGACGAGCGCCTGCGCGCCGGCATGCGCGCCTTGATCGAGAGCTTCGGCGCCGGCCACCAGCTCCTGCTCACCACCTGCCACCGGAGCCGCGTGAACGAACTGCGGCGCATGGACCCCGATCTCTACCGCGACCGCGTCCACTGGGTGGACCTGGGCGTGGGGACCGGGGTGCAGCGGCACTGACCGGTCGGGATGCCGAACCCCGGCTCCAGGCGGGTGGGGCTTGCGAGAGTCCCTGTCACACTTCGGGCGCTGGAGCGACGTACGGGTTGACGTCGCGCTTTTGCCGCGCGGTGTCGCCAACAGGCTCGCGCGCCGGTGTCGCTCGTGCCGTTCGGGGGATCGACCGAGTGGGCTCCGGGCGCGAGCGCTGCTTGCGGGCACGCACAGCACAGCCCAACCTGACGCGACGCCACCACGCTCTACTCCACCGCACCGCTCTGGGTGGCGCTCTTCCGCCGCGTGCCGGCGGCGCACCAATTGCTGGGCGCGTTGATCGTGGTGGGCGCGGGCGTGGCCGTGAGCGCGCTCGCGTCGCGGCGAACGCCGGAGGCGCCCGCCTGATAGTCCCGGCGAGCCGGCCTCAGGGGAATCGGCTCGTCCAGCGCAACTCCGCACCATCCAGCGCCGGCACGTTGTAGCAGGTGCCGCTCACGCACGCGCGTCCACCGCGGCGGCGGCCCACGAACAGCTCGGCATGGTGGCGTGCGGCGACATCGGCGGCGAGCGTGACACCCACGAACGTGGCCGAGGGTGCCGTGGGATTGCCGAACAGGTCCGAGGGCCGGTCGAGGAGGTCGGTGGTGCGCGTGAGCGTGAGGCCCGCGAGTCCCCATCCGGAGCGGCTCACGCCAAGCGTGAACGCCAGGTCCTCGAACGACTCGGTCGTGAGCGCTCCGATGCGCACCACGCGCTGGCGTTCGAGATCGAATTCGCCAGCCCACCCGCGCGGGCCACGGGCAGCCAACGAGAGCCCCGCGGCGTGCCGGTCGCCCACGAAGTCGTGCGTGTCGTAGCCGTCGTCGGCATAGCCGCGCACCTCCCATGCGTCCGATGCGGGCGGGGCCACGCGCAACTCGGCGAAGCGCTCCTCGTAGCGGAACGACGCCTGGTTCGGGGGCGCGCCATCCGCACGCGCGAGACTCGCCGTGAGCGACACCCAGGCGTGCACCGGCGCGTTCAGTTCGAGCTGGTGGCCGCGCTCGCTCTCGGCGTCGAGCAGGTGCGTGTTGCGATTGAGCAGCGACCAGGAGTGTTCGCGGACGAGCGGCGGCGGATCGTTGAATCCGAGGCGCATGCCGTCCAGATCCTTGACCTCGCCGGTCAGCGACCACGCACCCCACAGGAGGCCGGCGGACGCATAGAGCCCGTGCGTCACGTTCGCGTCGCGCGAGAACGTCGCCCAATCCGACAGGTGCCCGCCCTCGCGCGCGTACTCCACCGCCAGGGGCAGCGACACGCCGGACCTGGGCCAGGCCGACAGCGCGTCCACGCCCGCGAACCCGCTGGCGAACGTGCGCCGCGGGCCGCCGCCGGGCGCGGCACGCAGCGCCGCGGCGCCCACGCGACCGTTCCACGGCAGCCGGAGCTCGGCCTGGCCTCCCGTCAACAGACTGCCGTAGCGTGGCGCGCCCAGCGCCTCGGACGCCGGCGAGTAGGTGGCGTCGTTGAAGCGGCCCGAGAACGAGCGCCACGCGAACGGCCCCGCGCGCAGTTCGAGCAGCGCGCCGTCCACGTCGCGCGAGGCGGCGTAGCGCGTGCCCGAACCGGGTTCGTCGTACACCACGCCCGGCAACTCGTACGAGCGATGGAGCAGGCCGTGGCCGAGGATGGTGTGGATCTGGCCCACGCGCAGGCGCACGTGTGCGTCGTGCCATTCCGCCCAGCGTTGCGTCACCCGGTCGTACTGGGTGAGCCGGCTGCCGTTCGGATCGTTGTCGCTGCTCCGGTCGGATTCGAAGCGCCCTCCCGCAGCGAACCCATCGCGTGCCCAGCCGACATCCACCCGGCTGTAGAGGCGCGTGTGGTCGGCGGGCGACACGTACACCCGATCGCCGTAGCGCATGAGCAGCAGCAGATCGCCGGTGACCTGCGCGCGAACGGCCGGGGCCAGCACCAGCGCGAGAACGGTCAGGCGCGCCAGCGTCCGTGCGATGCGCCGGGGCATCACGGAGCGGGCGTGGCCTCGGACTCGGGCAACAGCGCCGAGACCGCCGCGGCGAGCGAATCGTCCTCGCCGGGCAGCCAGCCGGTGTGAGCGCGCACGACGCGGCCGTCGGGCGCGATCAGCACGGTGGTCGGCACGCCGCCGGCGCGGAAACGCCGGGCGAGCGAACCGTCCTGGTCGATCACCAACGGAAACGTGAGGCCCAGACGCCCCGCGAACGGTCGTACGCGCGCCCAGTTGCGCGGGCCGTCCACCGACACGCCGATCACGCGCAGACCTCGCTCGTGGAAACGCTCGTGCAGGCGTTGCGTGGCGGGGAGCGAGCGTTCGCACGGGCGGCACCACGTGGCCCAGAAGTCCAGCAGCACGGGGCCCTGCGCGAGCTGTTCCGCCAGGTCCAGGCGGGTGCCATCGAGCGCGCGCAGCGTCAGGCCGTCGAGCGACACCACTCCCGAAGGGGCCGGCGTGCCCACGGCGGAGGCGACGACCGCCACGAGCAGACCTCCCAGGGCGAGCCGTGCAAGCCGTGCCACCGTCAACGCGTCAACGCCAGCCGGAGCGTACGCTGCTCACCACCCAGCCGGGCGTGCACGAGATAGATGCCGGCCGGCAGCGCGACGCCGTTCGCATCGCGGGCTTGCCAGCGCAACTCGTGCCGGCCCGCTCCGAGCGGGCCATCCCAGGGTGTGTCCACCACGCGCCCAGCCACGTCGTGCACCTGGATCGTGGCGGAAGCGACCGGTTCGGACAGCGTGAGCACCAACACGCTCGATCCGCGCGCGGGATTGGGGCTGGCCGAGAGCGACACCGGCACGGGCGTGATCGGCGGCACGTCCACCGTGCTCGACACCAGTGAGTCCACGCACGCCCGGATCTCGTTCAAGTGGTAGCGATTCCCGTGCGGCCACTGGAGGGCCGCGTGATAGCGCACGATGCGCTGCTTGTTGAGCACGATGTAGTTGTCGTACGTCCCATACAGGGCCTCGACGTTTCCGCCCGTGAACGACGCGCCGTTCAAGAGCAATGGGTACGTGGCGCCCGTGGTGGTGCGGAAGCTATTGAGTTGCCCCGCCGTGCCGTTCCACAGGTCCACGCCCAGCACCTGCACCTCGCCGGGCTTGGTGGCGGCGTAGTACTGCGCGATGTCCTGTTGCACCGACGGACCGTCGGCGAGGCAGAAGGGTCAGGAGTAGCCGAGCAGGAACAGCACGACCACCTTGCCGCTGTATTGCGACAACGACACCGAGCCGCCGCCGAGCGGCGTCTTGGTGAAGTCGGGGCCGAGTACGCCAGGAGAGATCTGGGCGAGCGCCGGGGCGGCGAGGAACAGGCCGAACAGCGTGATGGCGAGCGTGCGGCGGATGGCCATGGAACCCTCCAGAGGGGACTCCAAGTCTACGGCACGCGCCGGCCGGTGTGACGCCCCTTTGCGAGGGGCTACAGCCGCGAGTGCCAGGAGGCTCGCCGGCCGCGCGAGGTCAGTTCGGGGCTTCGCCCTTTCGGCCCTGGAAGCTGGTCGCCATCTCCGCGGCTGCCGCCATGTTGTCGAGCACCAGCCGGCGCAACTCGGCGGCCTGCTCCGGCGTGATCGCCAACTCTTTAAGCAGGACAGGCTCGGCAGATGCGTACTCGAGGAGCACCCCGATATCCAAGCCGCGCCCGACCCGGGCCCGCACGCCCTTTTCGTCGAACGCCATGAACTCGCGGCCCGGGAGCGCGGTGAGTGAGTTGGCGAGCGAGTCCGAGAGCATGCCCTGCGCGCGCAACACCTCGATGTCGGCGATCACGCGCATGGCCTCCACGTCCCCGCTGTCGGCGAGCGAGGCCAGCGGTCGCTCGAGGGCCGCCTTCTGCGCATCGAGCCTGCTGGTTCCCCAGCCCGCGCAGCCCGCGACGAATACCGCGAACAACACGATGGCCGGAAAGCCGGAGCGGAGGCGCGCGACAATTGCGCGGTGGAGCGGTCGGTCGAGCGGGGGTGCGTGCGCGGGAGTCATGTGCAGCGAAGCTAGCACAGGCCCCGCGCTCGCATGTTTCGGCGCCTCCGGCGTCGGCGCCGCACCTCAACAGCCGCGCCGGGTCAGTTACGAGCCGGACTTCGGCGGCGCACCCGGTCCGATGGGACGGATCAGGAAGGAACTCAAGAGCAACGCCACGCCGACCGCTGCGGGGAGGATGCCCACGAGCCACGCGTTATTGCCGTCCGAGCCGTCGGTCACGCCGTTGAGGAACACGGCGAGCGCCACGCCCACGAACAGCGTCACGATGCCCCCGATCAGCAAGCCCTGGCGCCGGCGCTCGGCCTGCATGTGCGGATCGGTGTAGAGCCCGCGGTCGTCGTAGAGGAGCGGGCGCTGCAGGCTGGCGATCTTATCCGGGTCGAGGCCGCGCTCAATGGCCGCGATGCGCTCGCGCTGGATCATCTCGAACGCGCGCTGGCGCTGCATCATGCGGACGATGCCAGTGGTGATGCCTCCGACGATGGCGATGATCGGATTGCTGAGCGCCATGAGGGGGACGAAGTCCCCGGGACTGAAGTCGAACATGGAAGGGCTCCTCGTGCGTGATTGGGGTGGGGCGTTCCTGCTTCGGACACCCGCTTGGACCGGCCGAGGGGTCGGGTGGGTTTCAGGGTTCGGTCGGGGAGGGCCAGAAAGCTATGGTGGCGGGGTGAAACCCGAACCGTCCCTGGACCCGTCCAACCCCTCGATGGACCGCCCGAGCGCTGCCCGTCCCGAAGTCGTGCGGAGGGCGGAGGAGCGGCGGCTCATTGCCCGCGCGCAGGGTGGCGACACGGGCGCGTTCCGCGTGCTGGTGGAACAGCACCAGGCGCGCGCGTACACGCTGGCGCTGCGCATCCTACGTTCCGGCCCCGACGCCGAGGAGGTGGCGCAGGACGCGTTCGTGCGGGTGTGGACGGCGCTTCCGGGATTCCGGGGCGAATCGAGCTTCTCGACGTGGCTCTATCGCATCGTCGCGCGACGCGCGTTCGATCGCGCGCAGGTGCTGAAGAACCGGCGCGCACGCGAACAACAGGAGGAGAAGTTGCCGGAACACGCCGCGCCCGCGGGTGCGGACGAAGACGCGCTTCAGGCGGCGCTGCTTCAGCGCCTCGTGTCGGGACTGAGCGCTTCGCAGCGCGCGGCGGTGACGATGTTCTATTACGAGGGACGCTCGGTGGAGCAGGTGGCGGCAGTGTTGGGAATGCCGGAGAATACGGTGAAGACGCATCTGTTGCGCGCCCGCGCGTCGCTGCGCGTGGCCTGGACGCACGAGACGGGGGATCACGCGTGAACTGCCTGGCGTTCGAACGACAGCTCGATGGAGGTGCGCCGCGGCACCTGCCCGCGGCGGCGCTCGAGCATGTGCGCGCGTGCGCACCTTGTAAGCGCTCGCATGCTCGCGCACACTCGTTGGAACTCGCGCTCGAGCGTCACTTCGCAAGCCGGTCCGCCGCCGATGCGCCGGTGGTGCTTCCCGGCTTCGCGGATCGCGTGCTGGCGCGGGTCGAGCGGGGCGAGGCGCGCGGCGTGCGCTGGCTGGCGCTGCCCGACGCGCTGCCGTGGTGGGTGCGCGCCGCGGCCGAGCCGAGCGTGCTGCTCGCGAGCACGGTGGCGGCACTGGTGCTCTGGCGCGGGGACGCGCTGATCGCGTCGGCGCGCGCATGGTTCCCGCTGGCCGCCTCGGCGCCGGAGCGGCTCGCGACGATGACGCACGGCTGGGGGTTGGACGCGCTGGGCCGCACGCTCGCCCAGGCGCTCGTTCCCGCGCCCGATGCGGGCTGGGCCGTGTCCACCGCCACGGTGGTCGGCGTGATGCCGCTGTTCGCGTTGCTGGCGATGGCGCTATGGCTTGCCGGCGAAGGCCTCGTGGGCATGGTCGAGGCGACGAGCGCGCGCTGAGACGCGGCGCCCCGCACTTTTCCATTCCCGCTCGCCTCACCGCCGCTTAGGCTTCCCCGATGCCGCCCGTCGCCGCCGTGTCACCCCCCGCTTCGCTCGCCCGTCGCCTGGGGCTCCTCGACGTCACGCTCATCGTGATGGGCGGCATCATCGGCTCGGGCATATTCGTGAACCCGTCCGTGGTGGCGGCACGCACCGGGAGCGCCAGCGGCACGCTTGCTGCATGGCTGCTGGGCGGGGCCATCGCGCTCGCGGGTGCTTTCGTCTACGCCGAGCTGGGCGCGCGCCGGCCCGAGGCGGGCGGGCAGTACGCCTACCTGCGCGAGGCGTTCCATCCGGCGCTCGGATTCGTGTACGCGTGGGGACTGTTGCTGCTCATCCAGACGGGCGGCATGGCCGCCTCGGCCATGACATTCGCACGCTACGCGCGCGAGCTCGGCCACGTGCCGCTCTCCGAGGGCGTGCTCGCCGCGGCGGTGCTCGTGGTGCTCACGTTCATCAACGCGCTCGGCGTGCGCGTGGGTGCGAGCACACAGAACGTGCTCACGCTGCTCAAGATCGCCGCGATCCTCGCGGTGGTGGTGGCGGGGCTGGCGGTGGCGGGCGCCATGGTGGCGCCGCCGATCCCGCCGGGCGAGGCGCTGCCGCAGCCTGCCGCCACCGCCGGTCTCGGCGCGGCGATGGTGCCGGTGCTGTTCGCCTACGGTGGCTGGCAGACGGCGGCGTTCGTGGGCGGCGAGGTGAAGGACCCGGCGCGCACGCTGCCGCGCGGGATGGTGCTGGGGGTCGTGGGCGTGGCGGTGCTCTACGTGGCGGTCAACGTCGCGTGCCTGCACGTGCTCGGGGTGGAACGACTCGCGGTCACGCCCGCGCCCGCCGCCGCGGTCATGCGGTTGGCGTTCGGCGAGACCGGCGCGCGCGTGCTGGCCTTGGGCGTGGCGGCCTCCACGCTTGGCTTCCTGAGCCAGAGCATGCTCACCGCGCCGCGTGTGTACTGGGCGATGGCGTCGGACGGGCTCTTCTTCCGGAGCGTCGCACGCGTGCATGCGCGCACGCAGGCGCCGGTGGTGGCGGTGGCGCTCCAGGGTGGCGCCGCGATCCTCATGGCGCTCACCGGCGAGTACGGGCGCATCCTCGACACGGTGGTCTCGGCCGACTGGATCTTCTTCGGGCTCGCGGCGGCATCGCTCTTCGTGTTGCGGAGCCGCGATCGCGCCGCGGGCCGGCCCGGGGCGGCCAGCGTGCCGGGGCACCCGTGGACGACGCTCGGCTTCATGGCCGCGAGCGTGTGGATCGTGTTTCAGGCACTCACGCACGATCCGAGCAACGGCGTGATCGGCGTGGGGTTGTTGCTGGCGGGTTGGCCCGTGTACGGGCTCTGGCGGCGCTGGCGCCCCTCGTAGGCCGCGTCCGTCCGCGGTTCACCGCGCTCTGACGCCCTCGCGCACGGCGCGCTCTATAATCGTTCGCCATGCACTCCCCGCCCTTCGCACACAGCAACCGCCTCGCGCGCGAGAAGAGCCCCTATCTCCTGCAGCACGCCACCAACCCCGTGGACTGGTATCCGTGGGGCGAGGAGGCGTTCGCGCGGGCACGCGCCGAGGACAAGCCGATCTTCCTCTCGATCGGCTACTCGACCTGCCATTGGTGCCACGTCATGGAGCGAGAGTCGTTCACGAACGAGATCGTGGCGGCCGCGCTCAATGCCGACTTCGTGCCGGTGAAGGTGGATCGCGAGGAGCGCCCCGACGTGGACCGGCTCTACATGTCCGCCATGCACGCGCTGGGCCAGGGGGGCGGTTGGCCGTTGAACGTGTTCCTCACGCCCGAGCTGGAACCGTTCTGGGGCGGCACCTATTTCCCGCCCACGAGTGTGCACGGGCGTCCGGGCCTGCTGGAACTGCTGCCGCGGCTCGCGGCGGCGTGGCGCGATCAACGCCAGCAGATCGAAGGGGCGGGCGAGCAGGTGATGACGCTGTTGGGGACGATGGCCCGGCCGAGCGGTGAAGCGCGCGCCACGGCCGAACTGGCCGACGCCTGCGCCACGTTCCTCGAGCGCGAGCACGACGACGCGTGTGGCGGGTTCGGGAACGCGCCCAAGTTCCCCTCGCCGGGCAACCTCCATTTCCTGCTCCGCCGCTGGGCGCGTGGCGCGCACGGCGCCGAGAGCGCGCGGCGAATGGTGCTGGCGCAACTCGAGGCCATGCGCGCAAACGGCCTTCACGATCACCTGGGCGGTGGGTTCCATCGCTACGCCACCGATCGCGAATGGCGCATCCCGCACTTCGAGAAGATGCTCTACGACCAGGCGCTGCTGGCGGACGCCTACCTCGACGCCCATCGCGCCACGGGCGAACCGCGTTGGGCGGACACGGCGCGCGGCGTGTTCGAGTACCTTGCGCGCGACCTCACCGCGCCCGAGGGTGCGTTCTGGTCCGCCGAAGACGCCGACAGCGAAGGCGAGGAGGGCCGCTTCTACGCCTGGACGCCCGCTCAGCTCCGAGAAGTACTGGGTGACGAAGCCGGGGCGCTGTTCGCGCATCACTACGGTGTCACCGATCGCGGCAACTTCGAGCACGGCACGACGGTGCTGTACGAGGCGCACGCC
>JANNKI010000525.1:0-1534 GCA_031396225.1 bacterium
TCCGGATCAGCGGCGTGGGCTTCGTGTCGCCCGACACGCTCGCGAGGTAGACGTCGCGGAAGGTCTCGCCACGAATGTTGTGGAACACGAGTCCCTCCCGGGTCCAGTCCTCCGCGGTCTTGAACAGGTCGTCCGTCGTGGGAAGGAGTTGCGCCTCCCCCGATCCGTCCGAGTTCATCACGAAGATCTCCTCCCGTCCGCGGCCTCCCTGGGTAAAGGCGATCCGGGCTCCGTCGGGCGACCAGACGGGATTCGCGTTCACGGCCCCGTTCGACGTGAGCCGCACCGCCACCGAGCGCGCGAGGTCCACGCGCCACAGGTCGTCGCCATTCTGCACCGCGACGAAACGATCATCGGGCGAGAACTCCGGACGGCCCCACTGGCCAGCCGGCAGCGACAGGGTTCCGCGCGGGACGCCGGTTCGATCGAACCATTGGAGCTGCTGCTCGGGAGACTGGGCCACCAGGTGGATCAGTCGCCCGTTGTTCGAAGCGGTCGCGACCGGCTCGGCGTCCAGGTCGGAAGCCGGCGGCGCATCCGCCAGCGCGACCGGGGCACCTTGCAGCTTGAGGCCGCGCGTATCGAATCGCTGGGCCATCACCTTGTCGCCACTCCGGAACAGCACGTAGCCCGGCTCGGCGTAGACCACCGCGGATCCAGCGGTCATCACCTTCTTCGTGGTACGAGCGCGCAGCGACCCGACGTAGATGTCGAATCCCTCCGGCCCGGGCGGCATGGAGGCGAAGAGAAAATGCTCTCCATCCGGCAGGAAGCACGGAAAGCGATGAGAGGCTTCGTGCCGGGTCGAGTCCAGCCAGGTCGCCTGCGTTGGCGCTCCGCCGCTTGCCGGGATGCGGTAGAGCGGCCCGTGCGAGGCAGCCCCGAACACGATGACGCCGTCTCGGTTCCAGGTCGCCCCGCGTCCACTGGGCGCGTCGCACAACTTGACCGGCGTGCCACCGGTGACGGGGACCGTTCGGAGCACCCCCACCCCGAGCTCCAGCAGGGCGAGGTTCCGACTGTCGGGCGACCAGCACACCTCGGCGGGCCCCCCGGTGCGCGCGAGTCGGGTCGCCTCGGGGGAGTCGAGCGGCTGCACCCACAGGTCGAACCTCCCACTGGAGTCCGGCGCGCTGAACGCCACGGTGCGTCCGTCCGGCGAGATCGCGGCAATCGAGGAGAAGTCGATGAACTGGGTGTTCTCGGGAGCGGTCAGCGAGAGTTGCACCGGATGCTTCGGGGCTCGTGCTCGAGTCACGAGCACCAGCGCGAGTGCGGCCGCGGCCAACGCGAAGATCGCGGCCACGGCCCATGCCATTCGGCCTTGCGTCCCTCGCGATGCCGCGCGACCGGCTTCCATACGTTGCCCGGCCGGCGCACCCACCTGCGACGCACCCCCGGCCATGCCGTGCAGTTCGTGCATCAGATCGCGTGCCGTCTGCCAGCGGTCGTCGGGGTCCTTGGCCAGACAACGCCCGATCAATCGGTCCAACGCGGGCGGCGAAGCGGCCGCGAGGCGCGAGACCGGCGGCTC
>JANNKI010000562.1:0-3244 GCA_031396225.1 bacterium
AACATCAACACGGCCGAGGGCGGCACGCACGTGGGCGGGTTCCGCTCGGCGCTCACGCGCACGCTCGTGAACTACGCCAACCGCGAGGGCCACACGAAGAGCCTCAAGGCCGACATCGGTGGCGAGGACGTGCGTGAGGGCCTGGTCGCGGTGATCTCGATCAAGATGCAGAATCCGCAGTTCGAGGGGCAGACCAAGACCAAGCTCGGCAACAGCGAGATCAAAGGCGCGGTCGAGACGGTGGTGGGCGAGGGGCTGCGCGAGCACTTCGAGGAGAATCCCTCGGTGGCGCGCAAGATCGTCGAAAAGATGATCGCTGCCGCACGTGCCCGCGAGGCGGCGCGCAAGGCGCGCGACCTGGCGCGGCGCAAGACCATCCTCGACGGCGGTTCGTTGCCCGGGAAGCTCGCGGACTGTGCCTGGGACAACCCCGAGGAGTGCGAGTTGTACATCGTCGAGGGCGACTCGGCCGGTGGCAGCGCCAAGCAGGGCCGGGACCGCCGCTTCCAGGCCATCCTTCCGATCCGCGGCAAGATCCTGAACGTCGAGAAGGCCCGCATCGACAAGATCCTCGCCAACGAGGAGATCCGCAACATCATCACCGCGCTCGGCGCGGGCGTGAAGGAAGAGTTCGACATCACCAAGCTGCGCTACCACCGCATCATCCTCATGGCCGACGCCGACGTGGACGGCGCGCACATCCGCACGCTGCTGCTCACGTTCCTGTTCCGCGAGCTCCGGCCGCTGGTCGACAACAACCACATCTACATCGCGCAGCCCCCGCTCTACCTGGTGAAGTCGGGCAAGGAAGAGATCTACTGCTACGACGAGAAGGAGCGCGAGGAGGCGATCGCGCGCATCGGCAAGAAGAATCTGATGGTGCAGCGCTACAAGGGTCTCGGCGAGATGAACCCCGAACAGCTGTGGCGCACCACGATGAATCCCGAGACCCGCACGCTCGTGCGCGTGACCTCGGAGGACGCGGTCGAGGCCGACCGCATCTTCACGATCCTCATGGGCGAGCAGGTCGAGCCGCGGCGTCAGTTCATCGAGGAGAATGCGCTGTCGGTGAAGAACCTGGACGTCTGATGCGCGTGTCCGCGTGGCGTCGGCGGGCGACGGGGTGGCTGGTGGCGTGCATCGCACTGGCGCCCGACGCGGCGCTGGCGTCGCCCGAGGTGTCGCTGTCCGCGGGCACCACGCTGGGCGTGAACGGAGCGCCCGGAAGCGGCGGCGCGGGCCTCTCGCTGGCGATGCTGTGGCCGGTCGAGCAACGCTTCGCGTTCGGAGGCGTGCTCTACGCCGACGACCTCGGTACCGGTTTCTCGGAGCTGAGTGACCCCAACACCGGAGAGCCGCTCGGCACCGTGGCCTCGCTGCACCGCTGGGGATTCGGCGCCGGCTGGCGCACGGAGGCGCGACTCACCGAGTCGGTGGCGCGCGGCTGGCGGATGTTGTGGGGCGTGGACTTCGGTTACGAACGGCAGGAGCGGGACGTGCGCGGCGAGGTGAACGACGCGGTGAGCGGCGTGATCGCCGCCACCGGACCCTCGCTGCTGTGGAAGACGGCGGGCGGGCACTCGATCGGCGCAGCGCTCGCGTGGAAGCACGCGTTCGTGAGCCGCGAGGCGGACCCCGACCGCTCGACGGATTGGGGCACGATGGCATTCACGTGGCGCTGGCAGCGCACACCCTAGGAATGACGACCTCGCGCGACACCGGGCTCGCAGGATGCGGGTGCCGGGCGTCGTCGCGGCGACTCGAAGGATGAGGACATGGCCCTGAACGACCGGTCGAAGATCGTCGATCTGCACATCGAAGACGAGATGAAGACCAGCTACTTGAACTATTCGATGTCGGTGATCGTCTCCCGTGCGCTCCCGGACGTGCGCGACGGGCTCAAGCCCTCGCAGCGTCGCATCCTGGTCGCCAAGAACGACCTGAACCTGGCGCCCGGCCGCGGCTTCCGCAAGTGCGCCAAGATCGCCGGCGACACGTCGGGCAACTACCACCCGCACGGCGAGGGCGTGGTGTATCCGACGCTCGTGCGCCTGGCCCAGAACTGGGTCATGCGCTACCCGCTCGTGGACGGGCAGGGCAACTTCGGCAGCATCGACGGCGACGCCCCGGCCGCCATGCGCTACACCGAGGCGCGCCTCACCGCGCTGGCCATGGAGATGCTGGCCGACCTCGAGCGGAACACGGTGGACTTCCGACCCAACTACGACGAGACGCGCGAGGAACCGGTCGTGCTGCCCGGCGTGGTGCCGAACCTGCTCGTGAACGGCTGTTCGGGAATCGCTGTGGGCATGGCCACCGAGGTGCCCCCGCACAACCTGCGCGAAGTGTGCGAGGCCATCATCACGGTGATCGACAAGCCCGAGACGACGCCGGAGGACCTGCTGAAGATCGTGAAGGGCCCGGACTTCCCCACGGGCGGCATCATCTACGGCAGGCAGGGCATCCGCGACTGCTACCTGAACGGCCGCGGCAGCATGAAGATGCGCTCCAAGGTGCAGGTCGAGGAGGGCAAGGGCGGGCGCATGAGCCTGGTGGCCACCGAGATCCCGTTCCAGGTGAACAAGACCTCGCTGCTCGAGAAGATCGCGCAGATGGTACGCGAGGGGAAGATCGCCGGCATCTCCGACCTGCGCGACGAGTCCGACCGCGACGGCATGCGCATCGTCATCGAGCTCAAGAAGGACGCGAACCCGAAGATCGTGCTGAACCAGTTGTTCGTGCACACCCCGCTCCAGAGCTCGTTCGGCGCGATGATGCTGGCGCTGGTGGACAATCGCCCGCAGATCCTCACGCTGCGCGCGCTGCTCGACCAGTACGTGCGCCATCGGCGAGAAGTGGTGAAGCGTCGCACCGAGTTCGACCTGGCCGAAGCCGAGCGCCGCGCCCACATCCTCGAGGGCCTGAAGATCGCGCTGGACCACCTCGACGAGGTGATCGCGCTGATCCGCCAGTCCAAGGACACGGAGACGGCCCGCGAAGGCCTCATGAGCACGTTCAAGCTCTCGGAGATCCAGGCCGGCGCCATCCTCGAGATGCGCCTGTCACGGCTCACGGGGCTCGAGCGCGACAAGATCCAGGCCGAATACCTCGAGATCATCCAGCTGATCGAGAAGCTCCGCTCCATCCTGGCGAGCGAGCAGAAGATGCTGGTGATCATCCAGGACGAGGTGCGCCGCCTGCGCGACAAGTACGGCGACGACCGGCGCACGCAGATCGTGGCTGA
>JANNKI010000594.1:0-5652 GCA_031396225.1 bacterium
TGCGACGCCCGGGGGCGGCACCGTGGCGGCGTTCGCCGGGGCGCTCGCCACCTGCCTCGCGACCATGGTCGCCAACCTCACGCTCGGGAGGAAGAAGTACGCCCAGGCCGAGGCGGCGATGCTGCAACTGAAGCGCGAGGCTGAGGTGCTCCGCGGCGGACTGTTGGCGCTCGGGCGACGCGACAGCGACGCGTTCGACGCCGTCCTCAAGGCCCGCAGGCTCCCGCAGTCGACGCCCGACGAAAAGCTCGAGCGCGAACGCGCGATGGCTGCGGCTGACCTCGAGGCGTGCCGAGTGCCGCTCGAGACGTCACGTGCCTGCGTGCAGGTGGTGCGGCTCGCGGAGACGGCCGTGCGTCAGGGCAATGTCAACGCGGCCTCTGACGCGGGCGTGGCCGGGCTGCTGGCGGGTGCCGCCGGCGAGGGCGCGCTCCTCAATGTCCAGATCAACCTGAAGTCGTTGGCCCCCTCGGCCGATAAGGAGGTCGTGTCAGCGCAGTTCGAGGCGATCCGCGCGGAGCTGCGCTCCGCGGCGGACCGCTGCACGACTGCGGTGCAGTCCGCAATGAGCGCTTGATACCAGGGACAGGCCCCTTGCACCCCGAGGGCAGGCCGGGAGATCCAGCCAACTTGGAAAAGGCGATCGAGATCAAGCGTCGGGCCCAGCGCTGCGTCCAGAACGGCGACGTGGATGGCGCGCTCCGGGAGTACGAGAAGCTCGTCGAGACCCCGGAATCCGACCCCTACAACTTCGTGCTGCTCGCGGACCTCCTGTTCAAGAAGGGGGAGCAGGCGCGCGCGGGCGGGCGCTATCTGAACGCCGTCACCGCGTACGAGAAGGCGGGGCTCTACAAGAACGCCATCGCGGTCTGCAAGAAGATGATGCGGCTGTCGCTCTCGCCGACGGAGGTGATCCGCCATCTCGCCGAGCTTCACGCGTTGGACGGGCTGGCGAGCGAGGCCTCCATCTATTTCGCCCAGTATGCCGAGCACCAATTGCGCGCGAACCACGCGGACGAGGCGATCGCGGCGCTACGCAAGGCGTTCGACAACGGGCAGGAGAACGTGAAGCTGCTCGAGCGCCTTTCGGAGGTGCTGCTGCTCGAGGGCGAGACCACCAAGGCCGCGGCCGTCATGCACGAGGCAGCGACACACTGGGAATCGCGCGGCCAGAGCGCCGATGCGCGGCGCTGCCAGGCGCGCGCGAACATCATCCACCCGGCGAGCGCGCGGGCGGAATCCGAGGGGTCCCTCGGTGGACCGCCGCGACTCCCAACGGCTGCGGACGCCACTCCGGCCGACTCCGCGCCGACCGGCGAGGGGCCGTCGGTAGCGACCCAGAGCGTGCCCCAACCCACTCCCGAACTGGGAGTGATCTCGGGCAGCCGGTTGCCGGCCTCCGGTCCGCCCACGCTGTCCGCGCCGCCCACGCTGTCCGCGCCGCCCGCGCTCGGGACGCCGCCGGCGCTTCTCGCACCGCCCGCACGGACCGCGCAGCAGGCGGCCGTCGCGCCAGCGACCAGCGCCGGCGTGCCGCCGCTCGCCGCGTCAGACGGGTTCGAGCGCTCGCCGCGGTTCGTCTCGCCGGTCTCGCAGGCTCCCGGACCCGAGACGGTCGAAGACGTGGTGGCCGACGAGTCGGACGAACCGGCCGTTGCCGCGGCCGGCGTCTATGACATCGGCGCCGCCGAGGACACCAGCTACGAATCCGCATTGCGCGAGGCGAACACGTCCGAGGCGACGGCCCCGCGTCCCACGCCATTCGTCGAGCAGTCGGTTCCGGAGGATCCCAGCCCGTCCACGATCGCGAGTCGACCCGCCGATTTGCTCGGGGGCGCCGCGAACGTGGAGGACCTGCTGCAGCGCGCGCAGGAGGAGTTTCGCGCCGGGCATCGGGACCGGGCCTCGCAGGCGTTGGTGGAGGCGGCGCTGGCCTACGAGCGCCTCGGGCGCCTGGACAGCGCGGCGACGATCTTTCGTAGCCTCGGTCGCGGCGCGCAGGCTCCGGTCGGGGTGATGGAGCTGTGGCTCGTCAACTGCGAGAAGCGCGGCGACGCGCAGGAAGGCTCGCAGGTCGCGTGCGAGCTGGGTGACCGCTCCTTGAACGACGGACAGGAGCTCGCGGCGCGGCGCTGGTTCGAGCGCGCGCTCGCGGTGGATCCAGGCAACGATACGGCGCGCCGCCGGCTCCAGCGCATGACGAACGCCGCGCCGCGTTCAGCTCCACCCGCGCCGGCAGGGAACGCGCCGCCCGAGATCGGCCGCGTCGCGGTCGCCGTGGGGCGTGGGCAGGCGGTGACGTTCGACCTGAACAGCCTGCTTCAGGAGTTCCAGCGCGGGGTCGAGGCGCAATTGGATGGTGACGCGCAGGGGCATTACGATCTGGGCATGGCGTACCGCGAGATGGGACTGCACGAGGAGGCGGTGGGATCGTTCCGTATCGCGGAGCGCGACCCGCGTCTGGCCGTGCGCGCCCAGGAGATGTGCGGGCGCTGCCTGGCGGATTCTGGCCAGCACGAGGAGGCCGCGCAGGCCTACGAACGCGCGCTCCGCTTCAACGCCCTCGATGCGAGCGGTGAAGCCGAGCTCCGCTACCAGTTGGCGCTTTGCCTGGCGGCGACCGGCGAACTCGCGGACGCCGTCGCACAGCTGGAGATCGCGGACATGCGCTACCCCGGCCGCGCCGACGTCATGGATAAGCTGCAGGAATGGCGGCGCGCCTTCGGGCAGGCGGCATGAGATCGTCCCGCCCGCTGCACGCGGGCGGCCGCCGGCTCGAGCTGCACGCCCACACGCACTTCAGCGATGGGGTGTTGTCACCGGAGGCCCTCGTCGCGCTGGCCCTCGAGCGTGGGCTGCGCGCGCTCGCGGTGACAGACCACGACTCGGTGGAGGGAGTCGCCCCCGCGCTCGCCGCGGCGACCGGCCAGCTCGAGGTGGTGCCCGGCATCGAGGTGTCCTCGACGCTTGAAGGCCACGACCTGCACGTGCTCGGCTATTTCGTGGATGCCGGCTCCGTGCCGCTGTCGCAACGCCTGGCCCTGTTCCGGGAGGAGCGGCGCGAACGCGCTCGCGCGATCCTCGAGCGGCTCGAGTCGCTCGGCGTCCCGGTCTCCGCGGACGAGGTCTTCGACGCGGCCGGGCCCGGCGTGGTCGGTCGTCCACACATCGCCCAGGCGCTGTTGCGGGCGGGCCACGTCGCGAGCATCGACGCGGCATTCCAGAAGTACCTGGGCACCCGCGGTTCCGCATTCGTGCCGCGTCCCGCGTTCCCGTCAGCCGAGGCGGTGCGCATCATCCGAGAGGCGGGCGGCGTGGCCGTGCTCGCGCACCCCGGGCTGCTCGAGCGCCGGCTCGTGGAGCAACTCGCAGAGGCCGGGCTCGCGGGGATCGAGGTGTGGCACCCGCAGCACGGCGCCTCGGCGCAGCGTCGCTGGCGCGAGATCGCCGAGGACCTGGGATTGGTGGCGAGCGGCGGGTCGGACTTCCATGGCCCGCACCGCGGTGCGGGGCTCGGCGAGATGCCCGTGCCGGAGCGCACGATCGATGACCTGCGCGCTCGCGCGGCGGGCTCCGCTGCCCGCTGAGGCGGGGCGATCGTCGCGGCGTTGACGCCCGGCGCACGCCATCACTATCTTCCGCTGCGCCCCCATTCCCAGCGCCCTCCCGGAGATCCACCTATTCGTCGTCCTGTGCGGTTCGTGCTCGTCGCCTGTCTCCTCGCGGCTGAAGGTCATGGCGTGGGGCGCGCCGCGACACTCGAGGTGAGATCGCTGCCCGAGTGGTGGGCCGCGCCCGGCGGTCCCGGACAGGTGGACGACGTCCACATGGGGAGCGGCCTGCCGTACTCGTGGATGGGGCTCGTGATCGGCGGCGTGTCGTTGCGCGACGGTCTGCTCCCGGCGTTCGCCCCGTGGCCCGGGCTCGAAGAGGTCGCCGCGCCGCGCGCGTGGTACGACTCCACGGTGGTGGTGGTGGGAGAGGACGCCGGCTGGCGCGGCTTCTCGGCTTCGCTCGTGGAGTTGCGCGCGATCGCGGAGCCCGA
Source organism: bacterium (assembly GCA_031396225.1). Lineage (GTDB taxonomy): Bacteria > Eisenbacteria > RBG-16-71-46 > RBG-16-71-46 > RBG-16-71-46 > JAIOPA01. The sequence continues at coordinate 4,046 of JANNKI010000594.1, forward strand.
GCGCACGCGGCGGCCACAGGCCTCGTTCACGATGGTGAGGGGCTCGTCGGCCCTGGAGCGCACCGCGCTCTTCCTGCGGCGCGGGGGCGAGGACTCGTGGCTCCGCGGCGGCGCGATCACGGGGTCCCGCGGCGGCTCGGGCCGGTTGGACCGCAGCGGCCAGCACGTGTGGTTCGCGGACCTGGGACTCCGCCGCGGCGAGCAGACGTTCTCCGGCACGTTCTCGCAGCGCGGCGCCGCCAGCACGACGCGCCATGACGCTGCGTTCGTGGATCCGTTCTCGGGCGTGCGACCACCCTACGCCGGGCTCGAGGATGCTGCACGCGGCGAAAGCGGCGTGCTTGCCTGGGGCTGGGAGCGCGGCGAGCGCCGATTGCGGGCGACGCTCGCACGCAGCCACGACCGGCGCGAGTCGTTCGAGTCCGAGCTGTTCGACCTGTTCGCCGAGCGCGAGGCGCAACAGAACACGATCGAGCTCGAGGGTTCCCTGGGTACGACTGAGCGCCGCCGAGGCCTGCGCGTGGAACTCACCCAGGGTCAGGTGGAGCGCAGCGCGGACTTCCTCACCCAGCGCGGCGCGAGTGATCGTCGGCAGCGAACCGTCTGGCTCGCGGCGAGTGCCCGTCGGCCTCTGGCCGGAGGCCGGATCGAATTGCAGCTGGGCGCCGGACACACCGACGCCCCCGCGCGCTCGGGCGAACGTCTCCAGCTCGCGCCGTCGCTGGTATGGCGGCGAGAGGTCGCGGGTCGGCGCTGGCGGCTCCACACCGGGCGCATCGTCACGCCGGTATGGGCCGACCTCGCGCCGGGCGTCGAGCCGTTCGTGCAGGACACGTGGGCCGCGGGTGGGGATCTCGCCGTGGGCGCCGTGGAGCGGCAGTGGTTCGAGCTCGGAGCACTCGCCACCGAGACCGGGAACCGCGCGCTGCTCCAGCGCTGGCCGATCCGCGACATCTCGCTTCGTTATGGCTGGACCCCGGATGGCGTGCGCGTCCAGGACGCGCTGCTGACGCTGGCGGCCGGCATCCGTCGCGGAGCGTGGGGCCTGGACGCGGCGACGTTCACGCGCGTCCGCCCGGTCGGCACGCAGGTCGCGCGCGTGGATGCCGCGGCCGGAGGGAGAGCGGGCGTGGAGACGCGATTCGTGGCGTTCACCGGCGACCTCGGCGTGGGGTTACGTGTCGAGGCGGCGTGGGTGGGCGAGCGCGAGACCGAGCCGCTCGAGGGCTACTTCGTGCAACCCCGGCCGCTCCCGGGCTATGCCACCTATGGCGCAAGCGCTTCGATCACCCTCGGAGACGCGCTCATCGTGTTGCGCGCCGCGAACCTCGAGAACGTGGCGCATCCCCAGGTGTGGACCGACCCGACGAGTCCCTTCCCGGGCGTGCCCGCCCTGGGGTCCGGACGACAGTTCCGAGTGGAACTGTCGTGGCCGTTCTTCAACTGACGCCGTAGGCCGTCCGCCCCCTTCACCGCCCCGCGCAGGGCAGGACATGTCCGGACTCACCGAGGCCGAGCGGCGCGGGGCGCGCCTCCTGGCCGTGCTGTTGGTGCTCGGCACGCTGACCGACGCCTACCGGGCGCTCAATCCCAACGCCAAGGTGCCG
>JANNKI010000611.1:0-3597 GCA_031396225.1 bacterium
CAGCGTCAGCGTCGACGCGATGACCGCGCGGCCTGTCGAACGGCGCATGCTCGCGCTCACCGCTCGGTCTTCCACTGCGTCACGGCACCACGCGCGGTGCGGCGCAGGAGCCCAGCGGGCGTGGCGGACACGGTGATCAGCGCCATGAGCATCCAGTAGATGACGGGGTAGGAGACCGAGACGGGGTAGTAGCGAAGCATGCTCTTGTCGTAGCGCGAGTCGAGCACCACACCCGTCAGGAGCTGGGTCAGGCACAGCGTGCCGATCATCATGCCCCACCAGTTCGGGATGGGGGAGGCGCCCACCGGCGGCACGCCCATCGAGTAGGAGACCACCCACAGCGACGTGAGCACGACGAAGCAGTAGGCCCAGAGGATCGAGAGGATCGCCTCGTAGAATACCGGCCACATGCGTCGCGCGCGCCAGCTCACCAGCATGCCCGCGTGGCGGCGGGCCACCTGCGCCAGGCCGAGCGCCCAGCGCCGGCGCTGGCGGATCAGCGCGCCCAGCGTCTCGGGCACGCGCATCCACACCAGCGCGCGGGGCTCGTATCGCACGTCGTACGAGGCGCCCTGCAGCTTCCACGTCATGTCGATGTCCTCGGTGGCCATCTCGGGGCTGTAACAGCCCACGTCGATGATCGCCGAGCGGCGGAACGCACCGACCACGCCGGACATGGTGAGGATGCGCCCCCAGATGCGCTGCGCGCGCCGCAGCAGGCTCACGATGGACGTGAACTCGACCAGCTGGAGCTGAGACAGGAACGTGACGCGATTGAAGACGCGCGGATTGCCGGTGACACCGGCGACCCGCGCAGATCTGAAATGGGGCACCATCCAGCGCAGGATCTGCGGGTCGGGGCTGGCGTCTGCGTCCATGATCAGCACGATCTCGCCGCGAAGGCACGGCAACGCGTCGTTCATGGCCATGGCCTTGCCTTCGTTACGCTCCTTGGCGATCAGGCGCACCTGCCCGCGGCCCGCGAACGCACCCACCACCTCGCGCGTGCGGTCGGTGGAGGCATCGTCCACCACCACGATCTCGAAGTCCGGGTAGTCGATCTGCGTGGCGGCCTGCAGCGTCTCGGCGATCACCTTGGCCTCGCAGAACGCCGGGATCAGGACGGAGACCTTGGGGTAATGCTCCAGCACCGGGGGGGATTCCAGCGCGTCCTCTCCACGTTCGCGTCGCAGGTAGAAGTGGAGTCCGGTGGTGACCCAGGTGATCGCACTCAGCACCGGGTAGGCCGCGAAGAAGATCAGCGACCACCAGTAGACCGGATGCGCCTGCACCACGTTGAGGAACTGGACGATGGCGGCTCTCATGGCCTGGCCTGCTCGCCCGCCGGGCGCGGAGTGACGCTGCGGATGACCGTCGGGCGATAGACCTTGGTGCCGTCCTCGATGCGCACGACGATCACGCTGGCCGTGAGGCACTCCTCGGGCACGGCGGGCATGCCCACCGGCCGGCCGACGGTGTCGTGCGAGAAGTCCTCATGCACCGTCCGCACGCGCGTGCGCACAGCGCGGTTGCGGAACAAGCGCACGTTGTGGAACGCCCACAGCGCCGTCACCGACACGATGACCACGAGTGCGATGCCGACGAACCAGAACGTGTAGCGGAGCTCGGCGTCGCTCACCCGCTGGAACACGAGCCACCACCAGTACACGAACAGCACCCAACCTCCGACGGCGACGAGCGTGTGGAACGCCCGGCGCGCGGGGCCCGCCTGGATGGGTTCGCGTGAGGCAGGCGTGGGCGAGGGCATGGGGAGGTCGGTTCGGAAGTCCGGGGGAGAGGTCGAGGCGACGGGAGCCCGGTCGGCCGTGACCGCCCCCGCGGCGATTCCCCGGAATCATCGGCCTGCCGAGACCGCGGCTTGACCCCGCGTCTGGAGACCATCGCGGGCCCATCTCGATGCGGCGCTTGGGGTCGCGGCGTCGGTCGGAGCTCGGCCCGGACGCACGAGCCCCCGGGAGGGTCCCCGGGGGCCTCGTGCGGGCGACGCGCGTCCAGGCTAGCGCGTGACCGCAGCCTCTTCGCGCTGCTGCCGCTCCCACCAGAACCGGCCCCGCGCGCGCTTCCTTGGTGCGAGCTCGTCCAGGGTGGCGGCGTCATAGAGCCTGCCGTTCAGCATGACGCGCGACACGCTCTCGGAATCGCGGATGTTCACGAGCGGGTCGCGATCCAACACGAGCAGGTCGGCGAGCTTGCCTGGCTCCAACGAGCCCAGGTCCCGGTCGTAGCCAAGGTAGCGCGCGCCCCCGAGCGTGGCGCAACGCAGCGCTTCGTGCGGGGTGAGGCCGCCCTGCACGAGGCTCCAGATCTCCCAATGGGCGCCAAGGCCCTCGCGCTGGCCGTGGGCGCCGATCTGAACGCCGACACCAGCACGATGCAGCTTGGCGGCCTCCTCGGCCACCGTGAGGTGGTTCCACTCGCCGTCCGGCGCGGTCTGCGGCCTTCGGGAGCGCGCGTCGAGTATGCGACGTGGCACGAAACTCTGAAGTCTCGGATTCGCCCACACGTCCGTCTTGGCATACCAGTGGTGCTCGCCGTCCAGGCCTCCATACGCCACGTTGAACGTGGGCGTGTAGCCCACCCTGGTCTGGCTCCACAGTTGCACGACATCGTCGTAGATCCGCCCGATCGGGAGCGCATGCTCGACGCCGGTGTGCCCGTCCACGACCATGGTCATGTTGTGCGGGAACAGCGCGCCGCCCTCCGGCACGACGTTCATGCGCAGCTGCCGGGCGGCCTCGAGCACCATCTGGCGCTGGTCGCGGCGGGGCTGGTTGTAGCTCTTCACGCTGTGGGCGCCATACGCCTGCATGCGGCGCAGGTGCATGAGCGCGTCGCCGAGACTGTCCACGTGGGCGTGGAAGTCGCCCTTGGCACCGTAGAGGATGGTGCCGGTGGAGAAGATGCGCGGCGCCAGGATCAGTCCGGCGCGCTGCATCTCGGCCTGCGTGAAGATCTCCTGCGAGTCGTTGGACGGGTCGTGCACCGTGGTCACGCCGAACGCGAGCGAGGCGTGATCGATCCACGAGCGCTGGGGGATGAGCTGTTCCGTGCCCATGCTGCCGTGCCAGTGGCAGTCCACGAGCCCGGGCACGATCGTCCTGCCACTCACGTCCACCACCAGCGCGTCGCGCGGGACGGCGACCTCGGCGCGCGACCCCACGGCGCGGATGCGGTTGCCGGTCACCAACACGGTGCCGTCGGCGATGATCTCGTCGCCCTTCATCGTCACGATGCGCCCGCCCACGAGCGCGATGCTGCCCGCCGGCCGCTCGAGACGGAACGAGAAGCCGATGGCCCGGCGACGCGCCGGCGTGCCGGGCAGCGAGTCGGGCGCGCCCGGCGCGAACGTGAACAGCTCGCGCAGGTCCTGCGAGAAGAGCTGGTCGCCGAGCGCCCAGTGGAGCGTGCGCGAGTCCCCGGACCAGCCGAGCCAGTCGCCGGCGTCCCGCGACACGAGCTGCACGGGGAGATCCTTCATCCCGGGCCCGAAGTCCACCGGTCGCCCGGCGCGAACCGCGGGAGCCACCCACACGCGGTACTTCTCGCGGAACGCGATCCAGCGCTCGTCGGGTGACA
>JANNKI010000154.1:0-3632 GCA_031396225.1 bacterium
TGGATGGATGCCACGCTGAGCGGTCACAACAGCCGTCAGGCGGCGGACACCGTGCGGACGTTTCTCGCCGGACGTCCGGATGTTCCCGTTCGGCTCCGCCGCATCGTTCTCCAATCGGCCGACATCTTGTTTCGCGCCTCCGGCCTGTCTCGGCAGCCGTCGGCGTAATCGTGGCCACGATCACGTCCCGCTCGGTCGAGGGCACGACGAGGCCGATGCGGCCCATGTCGCCAGTCGGCAGGCCGTTCGTGAGTTTCTTCCAGGTGTCGCCGCCGTCGGTGCTCTTCCAAATCGCCGAGCCGGGGCCGCCGTCGATGAGCGTCCACACGCGCCGGTGGCGCTGGTAGGTGCTGGCGTAGAGCACGTTCGCGTCGTGCGGATCGAGGTGCACCTCGTTGGCGCCGGTCCACTCGTCCACTTTGAGCACCTGCTTCCACGTCTTGCCGCCGTCGGTGGACTTGTAGACGCCGCGGTCACCGCCGCCGGACCACAGCGGACCCTGTGCGGCCACCCACACCACGTCGGGGTTCGTGGGATGCACGACGATGCGGCCGATGTGCTCGCTGGTCTTGAGCCCCACGTTCGTCCAGTTCTTGCCGCCGTCGTCCGAACGGTACACGCCGTCGCCCCAGCCCACGCTGCGCTGGCTGTTGTTCTCACCCGAGCCCACCCACACCGTCAGCGGACGCGACGGCGCGAGCGTCACGCAGCCGATGCTGGAGGTGCCCTGCTCGTCGAAGATCGGCGTGAATGCCGTGCCGGCGTTGGTGGTCTTCCACACTCCGCCGTAGGCCGTGGCCACGTACCAGGTGCTCTTGTCGCGCGGGTGCACCGCGAGATCCACGATGCGGCCCGAGGTGTTGGCCGGCCCGATCGAGCGGAACTTGAGTCCCGAGAACGTGCCCGACACGAGCTTGGACGACGACTTGGCGGATGACTTGGCGGACGACTTCGCGGACGACCCGGGCTCGGGTGCGGCCAGCGCGACCGCGGCGACGATGACGAGCGGGAGCAGCGCGAACGCTTGGCGCTTCATGGGGAGGCGGTCCTGTGGGATCGGGTCGGAGCAGCGCCACGCGGGGGTGCGTGCGGCGCGGGAAGCGAGCAGTGGAACGCAGCGCGCCGGGGAGTGTCAATGGCGGTCGCGTGTGGCAAAGTGCCGCGCCATGGAACCTGCCGCCCGGCCCGCCGCCGCGCCGGCCAGCGCCGAGGCCGGCGTGGCCCTGTCCTCCGCCCCCACGCTCGAGCGAGCGCTCGGCGCCTGGGACGGCGCGTCGCTAACCATCGGCGCGGTCATCGGCACCGGCATCTTCCTCACCGCCGGCGACGTGGCGCGCGCGCTCCCTCACCCGGCGCTGGCGATCGCCGCCTGGCTCGCGGGCGGACTACTGGTGCTGGCGGGCGCGCTCTCCTACGCCGAGATGGGGGCGATGTACCCGCGCGCCGGCGGTCTCTATCACTTCCTGCGCGAAGCGTGGGGGCCGCTGCCGGGCTTCCTCTACGGCTGGACCTGCCTGCTCGTCATCATGACCGGTGGCATCGCCGCCATCGCCGTGGGCTTTGGCGAGTACCTCGGTGCACTCGTGCCCGTGTTCTCGAGCGAGCACACGCTGTTGGCCGTTGGCGCATTTCGCATCCACGGCGCTCAGGGTGCGGCACTGCTCGCGATCGCCGCGCTCACGCTCACCAATCACTTCGGCGTCCGCGAGGGCGCGCGGGTCCAGAACGTGTTCACGGTGATCAAGCTCGGTGGCATCGCCGCGCTCGTCGTCGGTGGGTTCGCTGTTGCCCCCGTGGCGCAGGCGGCGTGGTCGGCGCCGTTACCCGCGACTCCGCTGGCGCTGGCCGCGCCGTTCGGCGTGGCGCTCATCGCCACCTTGTGGACCTACGATGGCTGGTACGCGCTCACGTTCTCGGCGGGAGAAATGCGCGAGCCGCGCCGCGACCTGCCCCGCGGACTGGTGTTGGGCGTGGCCGTGGTGGTGCTGGCCTACGCGCTCCTGAATCTGGTCTACCTGCGCGCGCTCAGCGTGGAGCAGCTGGCAGGCACGAGCCGCGTCGCCGAGGTCACGGCGCGCACGCTGTTCGGCGAAGCGGCGGCGCGCGCCATGACCGCCGCGGTGGCGGTGTCGGCGTTCGGCTGCCTCGCCGCGACGCTGCTCTACTCGTCGCGCGTCTACCAACCGATGGCGGCCGACGGCGTGTTCTTCGCGCGCGTGGCCAGGATCCATCCGCGCTGGCACACCCCCGCGGCGGCACTGTGGCTGCAGAGTGCGTGGGCCGCGGTGCTCGCGCTCACGGGGACCTATACGCAGCTGTTCACCTACGTCACGTTCGGAGGCGTGTTGTTCCACGTCGCCGCCGGTCTGGCGCTGTTCCGGTTGCGCTCCCTGCGCCCCGATGTGCCACGTCCCTACCGCGCATGGGGCTGGCCGTGGCTGCCCGCGTTGTTCGTGCTGGGCATGGCGCTACTCACGCTCAACTCGCTCCAGGCCGCGCCGCGTGAGTCGCTGCTCGGTTTGCTGGCGATCGCGACGGGCGTGCCGGCGTACGCCGCGTGGCGGCGGGGCGCGCGGCGCCGGCACGAGCGCGGCCAGCACCTCGGCGCCTGAGACACGCGACGGCGCGCGGTTCGCACCGCGCGCCGTCGGAGGCGTCCCGAGGGGATGGCCTCAGGCCACCTGCTGGAGGTCGCTCTCGTTCCCGTTGCGAGCGGCCGAGCGCTGCCGGTGGTGCGCCACCGACTCCGCATAGCCGTGCTCGAAGTCGGACGCGGCCGCCGCGCGCGAGCACTCACGCATGGGGCGTTCCGGGCGCTCGGCCAGCATGCGCTTCCACAGTTCGACCAGCGAAAGCTCAGGCGCCGCCACGTGCACGGACCCCTCGGGCACGTCCACGTCCATGGGTTCGAGCGTGGTGTAGTTGGCCAGCGTGCCGTCCTGGTAGCGTGTCACGAACTCGGCCCAGAAGCCGGAGCGCGGATGGTCGTACAACACGGCGTAAGCCCGATCCGCCGGATTCGCATAGAGCGCCAACGTGAGTTCGGTCATCTCGCGTATCGTGTAGGCGCCGGCCTCGACGAAGCCCGCCCCCGCGAGTTGACGCTCCGCCGACTCGCGCGGCTGCGGGTTCCGCCAGCGCGGCTCGCCCACCCGCACGAGCGCGATGCGATCGGGCGCGTCGCCGAGCGCCTGCGTCGGGAACCGGTCCGCGGCCAGGCGTGCGGCCAGCGCGCGCAGCGCCGGCCAGGCGAGCAGGAAGGCCACGAGCGCCAGCGGCCAGAGCCAGATCGAGTCCATGCGACCTCCTTGCACGGCCGATGAAGTGCGACTCCATTTGCACCGCTGTTCTCGGCCTGACGCGGTGGAGGTCTGAGCGGTATCCGGCGGTCTCCGCGACCGCCCGAAGCCGAACGGCTCGAGTCGGGCTCGTTCGCACGCTGGCGGAAGCTCGGACGGCACTTGAGACCAGCTCGATAACTCGCTGGCGGAACGCCTGGTACGGGCGGCTCGTTTCAGCGCTCGGAGAATCGATCCGTGGCGGCCACGAGCGCGCGCGAGTTGGGTGCGTCGAACGCGCTGTGCCCCGAGTCGGCGGTGATCACCAGCTCGGCCTCCGGCCAGGCGCGGTGC
>JANNKI010000625.1:0-4206 GCA_031396225.1 bacterium
GTGGATGTGCGCCGCGCTCTCGTTCACGATCCCCTGGTACGAGATGTAGTAGGTGAGCTGATCGAGCGCGGTGTCGATGGTGGCCGTGGCCCAGCCCTTTGCGAGCGATGGATTGGTGGGAACCTCCTGCGCCGCGTCGATCAGGGCATTGAACGGCACGATCTGGCCGCGGATCTCGCCGCGGCCCGCGAAGCTCGTGTGCACGTTCGCGTCGGTGTCGATCACGAATCGCCCGCCCCCCTCTCGATGGGGATAACGGACCGACGGACGACTTCCGGCGGACGAACTGGATGCGCTGTCGAGCGCAGGGATCGGTGCGACCGGCACCAGCGTGGCGCACCGGCTGGCGAGCGTCGAGGGAAAAGCGCCCCGGAACATGCAATCCGGGGTCGGGGCGCCGCGGCGCGCGACTCATCCGGCCATGCGGTCCCACCGACCAAACCGGCGAGGAGCGCTCAGCCGGACGGTTCACGCTCCGGAAGTCGTCTGGCGGGCCGGGCGCGGGCGTGATAGAAGCGCGACAGTGCGCGGTCCGTTCCCGGTCATCCCAAGCGAGGGCCCTCGAGCCATGAGCCAGACCTCTCCCCCTGCGAGAACGCCGCTCCCGGTGGACGCCGAGTATGACGTCACCATCGTGGGTGCCGGTCCGGTGGGACTGTTCGCCGCCTTCTACGCCGGCCTCCGCACCATGAAGGTGAAGCTGGTGGACAGCCTCGCCGAGCCCGGCGGGCAGCTCGCAGCGCTCTATCCCGACAAGTTCATCTACGACGTCGCGGGCTTCCCGCGCGTCAAGTCGCGCGAATTGGTGGACCAGCTCGTGGAGCAGGCCATGCAGTACTCCCCCACCGTGTGCCTGGGCGAGCAGGCCACCACATTGCGCGCGGTCGAGGGCGGCTGGGTGATCGCCTCCGACCAGGAACGCGAACACCGCTCGAAGACCGTGCTGATCACGGCCGGCATCGGTTATTTCGCCCCGCGCAAGCTCACCGACGCCGCGCTCGCCCGCTATGAGGGGCACGGCCTCCACTACGTGCTGCCCGGACTCGAACCGTTCCGCGACCGGCGGGTGCTGCTGCTGGGCGGCGGCGATTCGGCCGTGGACTGGGCGCTCCACCTGGAGCCGCTGGCCTCCGAGCTCACGCTCATCCATCGCCGCGACCAGTTCCGCGCCCACGAGGACAGCGTGCAGAAGTTGCACGCGTCGCGCTGCCGCGTGGTGCCGTTTCACGAGCTCAAGACGATCGAGGGAGACGGTCTTATCGAGCGCGCGATCATCTACGACAACCGCAGCAAGGAGGAGACCACGCTCGCCGTGGACGACGTGGTGGTGAACTTCGGATTCGTGGCCAACCTGGGGCCGCTCAAGACCTGGGGGCTCACGATCAAGGGCAATTCGCTCGAGGTGAGTCAGAAGATGGAGACCAACCTCCCCGGCGTGTTCGGGGCCGGCGACCTGGTGAGCTACCCCGGCAAGCTCAAGTTGATCGCCACCGGGTTCGGCGAGGCCGCCATGGCCGTGTGCGGGGCGAAGATGCTGGTGGACCCCACCGCCCGGTACTTCCCGGGGCACTCCTCGGAGATGCAGGGCGCCGAGAGCGGGACCAGCGCCGGCTGATCGGGCGGCCGGTGCACTCCCCGAGCCTTCGGTTGGGGATTGAATGCCCCGCCGCCCCGGTCTAGGCTCACCGTTCCCATGCGCCGCTCCTTTCCAAGGCAGATGGCCTCGCTCGAGGCAATCGTTGCCTACGTCCGCGATTTCCTCGCGCTCGAGGGACTGGACGAGGGTGCGGCCTACGATCTGGACCTCGTCCTGGAAGAGCTGTTCACCAATCTCGTGAAGTACGGCCGCGGCGCGCGGGGCGACGTGGACATCGTGCTCGAGTGCGGCCCGGCCGGTGTGACCGCCAGGCTGCGCGAATACGACGCCGATGCATTCGACCCGACTCAATTGCCCGAGGTCGACGTGGATCGCCCGATCGCGGAGCGTCGCCCGGGAGGCCTGGGGGTGCATTTCATCCGCCAGCTCACGCGCACGTTCGAGTACGACTATCGCGACCGGGTGGGCGTGACCACCGTCGCCATGAGGGACCCCGTCTGATGTTCGAGATCCGCGTGGAAGATGGCGGACAGGTGTTCGTGAGCGGCCGCTTCGATGCGGCGGAATCGGAGCGCGCTCTGCTCATCTTACGGGGCCTGAGCGGCCCGCTGGTGGTGGACTGCACGGGGCTGGATTACATCTCGAGCGCCGGCATCGCGGTGCTCATGGACACGTTCAAGCGAGTGACTTCGGGCGGCCACAGCCTACGGCTCGTGAACCTCAGCCCGCGGGTGAAGAACGTGTTCACCTACGCGGGCCTGGACAAGCTGCTCGGTATCCAGTGACGGCGCCGGAAGACCCCGGCCAGCGGAAAATTGTCCAAGTCCGGTCACACCCCCGGGGCCGGTACGACGAATCACCCGAGGCACACGGCTCGTGAGCCCACGCCACCGAATCCCCCCTCAGGAGGTAGATATGGCTGCTAACCGCAATCTCGTGGTCGCTGGGGCGATCGTCTTGGCCGCCGGTATCGGTTTTGCCGCGATGAAGGGCATCTTCGGCTACCCGCCCAACACGTCGGGAACCATCGGTGCCGCCAAGCGTTACCAGGCCGGCCAGATCTCCGGCGCCGACGTCCAACTGGGCGACGGCCAGCTCCAGGCCTTCATGCAGAGCGACCTGTTCCGTCGGATGCAGGTGAATGCTGATTTCCGCAGGGCGGTCGAGGCCGGTCTTGCCAAGGCGCTCGAGAGCGGAGAGCTGTCGCGACTGCTCGCGGGCGGGGACGCGCTCGGGCACGTCGTCTCGGACCCCGGGTTCGCGGGACTCGTGGCCAAGGAGGAGTTCGGCAAGATCCTCACTCACGACGCGTTCCAGCGCTTCATGGGCGAGTTGTCGACGAACAAGGCGCTCACGGGCGTCGAAGTGGGCCGCGCGGCCGAAGCTGCCGCGGCGTTTCGCGACGTGTCCATGAGAGCTGAGGAACTGGCCCGCGCCGCCGAAGCGGCTCACATGGCGGACGCCGCCAAGACGGCGACCACGCTGGCGAAGGCCACCGAGGCCGCTCGCGTCCAGATCGAAGCCGCCAAGAGCGTGGGCGCGGCGAAGATGGTCGAGCTGGACTCGCGCATTGTCACGTTTGCCAGGCAGGCCGAGGCGCTCGCGCGGTCCGTCGAGGCGGCGAAGAACGTCGAGGTGGGTGCGAAGGCGCTGGAGCTCTCCCGCAGCGTGGACGGCCTGGCTCGCATGGTCGAGGGCGCTCGCGTGGCGGTGATGGCGTCGCGCGTGACCGAGTTGGGCAACCGTGCTTCGGAGCTCGCCAAGGCGGCGGAAGCCGGCAAGATGGTGGATGCGTCCAAGGCGGTCGACGTGGCGAAGGCGGCCACCGCGCTCTCGAAGACGCAGGATCTCGGCCGCTCGGTCGAGGCCGCGAACCGCGCCGCGGAGCTGGCGAAGCAGGCCGAGGCCCTGGCGCATTCCTTTGAAGCGTCCAAGGCAGTCGAAGCGGCGAAGAGCGTCGACGCCGCACGCAGCGTGGAAGCGTCCAAGGCGATCGAAGCGGCGTCACACGCGCGCGAACTGGCCCGCTCCGCCGAGGCACTCGCTCGGACCAGCGAAGTCGCGCGCGCGATCGAGGCGGCCCGCACGGTCGAGGCCTCGCGCGCGGTCGAGCTGGGACGCATGGTCGAGAATGGCAGCCTCGCGAAGGATGCCGAGTTCTCCAAGGCCGTGGACGCGTCCGGGCTCGGCAGGTCCCCCGTGTTCACGGAACTCATGAAGAACGTGGCCTTCCAGAGGATGCTCGTATCCGACGATTTCCAGCAGCTGGCGGCGATGCCCGAGTTCGGTCGCGCCATGACCGACGCGGACGTGCTCGCGCTGGTGCGCCTGCCGGACTTCGGCCGCATGTTGTTCGACGGCGACGTGCAGCGCTTCCTCGCGGCTCCCGAAGCGGCGGCCGCGGCGCGCATGCCGGACTTCGGAAAGGCGTTCGCGGGCTCGCCTGAGTGATCCACGGCGGGGCGCTCACGCCCCGCCCGCTCCACATCGAGAACGCGGACACCACCGATCCCTCCGGGGGGTGCGCGGTTTGGGGGGCCGCGCATGCGGCACCGGCTACGCGCCCAACCCGCCGCGCGCGCGCTGGCGGCGCGGCGCGCTGGCGGCGC
>JANNKI010000635.1:0-6436 GCA_031396225.1 bacterium
ACGTCGTCATCGAACAGCTGACGGAGGTAGTAGCGCGGCAGCAGGTAGTAGGAGAACGCGAGCCGCCGGTCGCGTGACCACGATTCACGCCACCCGATGCTCACGGAGCGGAAGTCCGTCTTCCCGTTCTCGGCGTGGAAGTGCCCTTGGCCCCTGAGGTACAACGCGTGCCGTCGGCCGCGGCCCCGGTCGAGCTCCCACGTCGTCGCCAGCGAGGGGTTCAAGACGACGTCGTCGCGGGTCTCGATCGCGTACCGGTCGGGATGAAGGCCAAGCTCGAAGTCGCGGATCTGCCCAGCCGAGTACTCGAGGAAGTTGTCGTCATAGAAGGTTGAGAGCCTCGTGACGAGGCTCAGGCTCTGTCCGCCCGCCGCGCGGGCCGCCGGCGCGGCCGCGGCCGTGACGAGCAGGAACGCAGGCAGCAGCAGGGTGGCGCTAACCCGCCGGCTCATTCCTGGGTCCCCACGGTCGGTTGCGGGATGCGCGCATGGATCTCGGCCGAACCGCCTGGCGGCGACAGCAGCTCGATGGTGATCACATGAAGCCCGCGGCCGATCGGCAGGCGCACGCGGTCGAACTTGGAGGGCACGCGGTCGGCGAGGTCGGCGTAGACGGCCGTCGTGGCCTTGGTGGTCTTGAACTGCAGATCGCGGATGCGCTTCCCGTGCTCGGAGACGGCCAGCCGGTAGGTCTGCGTGCCGCGCATGGTGGCATCGAAGTCGAGCCGGGTGATGAGATCGAGGGAGGTCGGGCCGATCACGCGCAGCTTGACCGGGTGCCCGGGCAGCACGCTGTAGTAGGGTATCGTCTTCCCCCCTTCCTGGACCGTTACGCTGCGCGGCGCTTCGATCGGCGTCAGCGTGACGGTGGGCTCCCTCTCCGAGGCAGGGGCCGCTTGGTGGAGCCGTACCAGCAGCGCGGGGGCGCCCTCGACCGAGAGCGTCAGCAGATGTCTGCCCGCAGGGACGTCGACGCCCAGCCGCCGGCTCTTTCCGATCAGGTGCTTTCCTTCGGGGTCACGCACCTGAGTGGAGGCCGAACTCTCGGTGTCCCCACGGTCGAGCTCGGCGCCCCTCTCGGTGACTCGCACGCTGTAGGACACCACCTGCTTCGCTCCCAGCGGCAACTCGAGACGGGACACCACCCGGAGCCGCGCCGGTCCCTCGATCGGAACGGTGAGCGGCTTCTCGGGCGTGATGCGGAAGTAGTTTCTCGGCTTCTCCTCGACCAGAACGACCACCGGTGACTGCCCAGGCAGCCGCTCGATCGCCTCCCACCTGGCGGCGATCGCGGCGGGGGACGGCAGAATTCCGGCGGCGAGCGAGACGGCGGCGAGGACCAGGGGGCGGACGAGTTTCATACCAGGGGTGTCCTTTCCGGATGGGGCTGGCCCAGCAGCTTGTGGCGCAGATCCAGGCGCAGCACGAACAGGTTGACGAGCAGCACGAGTGCGGCAGCCGCGGCCACGATCCACAGGTTGTACTTGTACTTGATGAACAGCATCCCCTTGCCCGGTTGCACGGGGCGATTCCCGGCATCCAGGATGCCCTCCTCACGCGCCAGCTTCTCGACTTGCAGGAGATGGATGACCGGGATGCCGCGCTCGGCGAGGACATTGATCACGCCGCGATTGGGGTAGCTGCGCGCGGCGAGCCGGCGGGTGAGCCCGGCCGGGATGAGACGTCCGTTCTGAGCGCCGCCCAGACTGGCGATGCCGCCACCCACGTTGACGTAGAGCTTGACTGGCTTTCCCCGGGCCCTGGCCACGGAGTCGTACAGCGCGACGCGTGCCCGGACAGCGTCCATCAGGTTCGACGCGTCGAGGAGCCGGACCTGGTTGCGCTCGATCGCGTCGCGCAGCAGCTGGCGCCCCGCCGGGGAGAGGCCGCGGCCGACGTCGCCCCCGCCCCCCAGCGAAGCGCCTGCGGACCGCCAGGGCCACAGTCCCTTGGCCGCGACCAGCGATTCCATGTCCAGCCAGGTGAGATCCGGGTCGGTGGCGCCGAACATCGAGGCGCCGACCGACGTGACGGTGACCGGTTCCGCGCCGATGGCGCGGCACGCGGCGTACACGGCGAGGTTCATCCCGGGCAGCGAGCCCGTCACTCCCACCGCCACCAGGTCGCCTGCGCGCACCCCTCCTCGCAGCATCAACTGCGTGACCAGCGCCGCGAAGTTCGGATGCGCGGCGAGCTGCTTGGCCAATTGGGCGCCGCGGTCCGTGGTGACGAGCGTGAACTGGGGTCCGATGACGCCGCTTCCGTCCGGATCGTTGTGGGCGTCGGTCGCAATGCCGCGCTCGCGCTTGGCGGCGGCTATCGTGGCCTCGGCGCGCTCCATCAGGCGAACGGCTGCGATCTTCTTCACGTAGGCCTCCGCGTGCACCGGCGCCAGCGAGCGCTCGGCGACCGCGTAGGCCACGAGCGCGATACCGGTGAGGCCCACCAGCACCGGGGTGGAGGCGCGCGCCAGGCTCATCGGATGAGGTTCCCGCCGTTCAGAAGCATGAGGAGCAGCCGCACCAGCACCGCGGTCGTGATCATCACGCACAACGTCGGGATGACGCCCTGGCGCTCCATCCAGTTCGCGATCAGGCCGGGAATGACGAATCCGATGGTCCTGAGGTCGAGTGGCAGACCCGGGTAGTGGAGCAGCAGGAGGTTGCGAGAGAGGGCGCCGAACGCGAAGCCGATCAGAATCGTCACCACGATCCGCCGCCGCCCATAGACGAGCGCGTAGCGGGAGAGCAATTTGAGGGCGCCGAGCGTCAGCAGCGCGCAGACCACGGTCCCGAGGGCACGAAGCGGCTGATGGATCATGAGCGCGATGTACCCGGGCACCACCATGCCGCCCGCGGCGAGCCCGAGCGTCTCCGAGAAGATCAGGCTGACCACCAGCCCCAGGCCGATCGCCTCCTCAACCATGGCCGATCGCCCGGTTCTTGAAGTGGAGCACGATCTCCTCCCCGAGCCCGACGATGTTGCCGATCCCGACCACCATGCCGCGGTCCTCCACCAGGTCGAGGACCTTTTCGTACACGCGCTCGGCGTCAAGCCCGCCGAGGTCGCTCACCCGCTCGCGAGGAAAGCCTTGACGCACCGCGCGGAACGCCACGAGCTCGGTGCCGAGGCCGGTGAGCACGGCGTGGTCGGCTTGGAGCCGGGTGGCGATGAGGTCGGCGATCTGGCCCGACCGCTGCGGCCGGTCGTCGCGGCAGTTGGCAAGGACAATGCGCCGCACGCCCGGCTCGGCTCGCTCCAGCCCCAGCCGGCTCCAGATCAGCAGTGTCGAGTCCGGGTCGTTGGCAGCGAACGCGTTCACGAAGGTCACCCGCTTCTCCCCGGCACGGACCGTGTAGCGCCGCAACGCCCCCGGGTCGGGAGTGGTGTGCTCCATTCCGCGCAGGGCCGTGGCGCGGTCCACCCCCAGGTGTCCACACACCGCGAGCGCGAGAGCCACGTTTTCCGCGTGCTCGATGTAGGAGAAGCGGGCCAGCTCGTCCGCCGTCACGTCGCGTTCGTCGGTCGTGTGCACCTCGCTGCCGCGCGCGCGCGCAACCCCGGCCAGGAGGTGGGCCCGCTCCCGCTCGGCCGTGAAGAGGTGGCCATTCCGCGGTGCCGTCAGAGCGAGCGCGCGGGCCACGTCGTCCACCGTCGGGCCCATGACGTCGAGATGGTCGGCCCGCGCATTGGTGATCACGCCCACCGTGCTCTGGATGAGCCGCAGCTCCGAGACCGGCTGAAGCTCGGGCGACACGGCCATGCATTCGACGACCAAGGCTTCGGCGCCCGACTCCACGGCGCGGCGCACGATCCGGATCTGCTCGATGATGTTCGGGCGACCGACCCGGTAGACGTCCGTCTCATGGCCGTCCGGCCAGATGATGCGCGCCATGGTGCCCGTGGTCTTGGCGAAGGTCCGGCGCCCTCCGGCGCGCAACCCTCCGGCGATCAGCCGGGTGACCGAGGACTTGCCGCGCGTACCGTTGACATGGACGCGAAGCGGGATGCGCTCCAGCATGCGCTGGTGTCCGCGCGTCTCCCAGACACCATAGCTCGCGAGTCCCGCCACGAGGCATGCCGAGAGGACGCCCATCGGGGCTACCGGCCCAGCAACACGACCCGCGCTGCGCGAATGCCCTCGCCGGTGGCGAGGCGGAGGAAGTAGAGCCCGTGTGCGACTTCGTCGCCGTGGTCGTCGCGCCGGTTCCAGACGAGGGTGTGCGGGCCGGCCGACTCATTCGCAGCGCGCGCCAGGATACGCACCCGTGCCCCCCGCACGTCGTACACCTCCACCGTCACCCGCCCGGGACGCGTCAGGGCGAAGCTCACGGTGAGCGCCACGCCCCGTACCGGCGTCGGCCAGGCATTAAACGCAAGCGCCAAGCCCGGCTTCGGGTCCACGCCAGCGACCGAATAGTTGGTCAGCGCCGCCACGCCATTCTCCGTCCCAGCGTAGATCGTCCTCAGCGCGCCGTCCACTGCCAGGGCTCGCACGCGCAGGCTGGGGAGTCCATTCTGATTCGCTGCCGGCCCCCAGCTCGCGCCTCCGTTCTGGCTCTCGAACACGCCGCCCCCGTACACGCCACAGAACAGGACGCTCGGATTCACCACGTCCTGAGCCAGCGCCCGCACCTCGGCGATGGGAAGTCCGGTGCGCGCCGGCGTCCAGCTTTCGCCTGCGTTCGTACTCTTGAAAACTCCGTAGCAGCCCGGGCAGTTCAGCGTGTCGAGGGACGCGTAGACCACCGCTGGGTTGGTCGCGTCTACCAGCAACGCATGGACGAATGGCCCCGGCAACCCGGTGTTCTTCGCGACCCAGGTATTGCCACCGTCCACCGTCTTGTACACACCGAGGTTGTCATTGCCCACGAACATCGTGAAGGGGTTCCCCGGAATGAGCGCCATCGCATGGATACCGAAGCCGGGCGGCAGGTCACCGACCCGCGAGGTCCAGCTGCTGCCGCCATCGGTGGTCTCGAATGGGCCGATGCCGGTGCCCGCGAACAACCGCTCCCCGGTACCCGGCCACGGCACGAGGTCGCGTACGAAGAGATTCTGGAGCGTCCCGCCAAGGCTGTCGGGGTTGTACCACGTGATTCCGTCGTCGTCGCTCCGGTAGACTCCACTGCCGTAAGCCGAGAGGTACACCCTGGAGGCCAGCACCGGATCCACGGCCAACCCGTGCTCGGAGTTGTGGCTGAAGAGGAACCGCGCCCTCGTCCAACTCACCCCCTGGTCGGTGCTCCGCCAGAACTGGTCACCGAAGCCGGTGCCGTTGTAGACGACATGAGTCGCGGGGCGTACCGCAAGCGAGAAGGACATCGTGTTGAGCAGGCCGCCGTCCAGCTGGTTCCAGTTGGCGCCGCGGTCGTCGGTGCGGAAGATACCCTCGCCATCGGTGCCGGCCCAGGCAGTCCCCGGCGACGCCGCGGAGGAGAATAGAGCCTCGACCGTTACATTGTTCTTTGCCAGGTGCCACCCGGGGTCGTTGAGGGTGGTGAAGAATATTCCCGACGTGTCCGTGGCAACCGTTCCCACGTAGCGCAACGTGTCCACGACGGCCAGCGATCTCGTGCGGAACGACTTCAGCCCGGAATTGGCTCGGGTCCAGGTGGTGCCGCCGTCGATGCTCTTCAACACGCCGCGATCGATCTCGGCGACGTAGATACGCTGCGGGTCAAGTCTGTCGAACTGGATCTGGACCGCCGCGCCGTGCGAGCCGTTGTTGCTGCCGGTCGTGTCTGCGAGCTGCGACCATGTGAGCCCGCCGTTGAAGCTGCGAAACAGCCCACCGGGGCCCGGGGGGTTGATGGACCCCGTCCCTGTGCCCGCGAGCAGTGTCTCCGGCTTGGTCGGGTGGAGCGCAACGTCGCGCACGAGGGTGTTCCCGAGCCCGAGGTTCACCGTGCTCCAACTCGCCCCGCCGCTCAGGGACTTGAGCACCCCGTTGCCAAACGTGGCGGCGTAGATGACACCCGTCCGGATCGGGTGGACAGCGATGGCGCGCACCGAGACACTGGTGGCGAGAATCTGGTTCCAGTTCAGCCCGCCGTCCACGCTGAGGAAGATGCCGCCATTCGTGCCGCAGAAGACCGAGTCGGGATGGTTGGGCTGAGGTGTGACGCAGCGGACGAACGTGTTGCCGAGCCCGCTCCTGTGCCCGGTCCAAGTCACCCCGCCGTCGACCGAGCGGTAGACCCCTGCCCCGAAGCTCGCCACCCACATGCGTGAGGAATTGAGCGGGTCGCGGGCGATGCCCTTGATGCTCTTCGCGCGGGGGGCGGTTCCGGTCCACACGCCGACGCCAGCTCGCGCAAAACGGACGGACAGACCGGCCGCACCCAGTGCGGACAGGGCGACCAAGAGCGCGAGGGGCGCGAGCTGGCGGATGGCCCTGGGGGATGCGATCGCGGGGTGGATGGCCGTCCTCCGGT
>JANNKI010000647.1:0-3458 GCA_031396225.1 bacterium
CGGCTGAAGCCTCATCTGATGTGAGGGGCGGTGGCCCGACCGGGCCGCCGCCCCGATTCAATTTCGGCAGGGAGGCTGGAATCGCATGACGCCGGTGATCGCCGCATGGAGGGATTTCCGGGACGCGGCGCGTCAGTTCTCTCGCGCGGCCCGCCTCTACCTGGGCGCCGAGTTCCTCATGTGGAGCGCGCACGGCATCTTCTCCGTGCTCTTCAACCTCTACCTGGTCGAGGCCGGCAGGAGCGAGGGCTTCGTCGGGAGCGCCATCTCGGCGAGCGCGCTGGGCATGGTGGTCGCCGCCCTTCCCGCGGGCTGGCTGGCCGACCGTTGGGGCCGTCGCCGCACGCTCATGCTGGGGGCGGTGCTCGAGGGCGTGGGCCACTTGCTGCGCGCGCTCACCACCGACGGCGCGCTCGTGTTGGGCGCGGGGTTCGTCGCGGGTCTCGGGCAGTCGTTGTTCACGATCGCCGCGGCGCCGTTCCTGACGGATCACTCCACCCCGCGCGAGCGCACCCACCTGTTCAGCATGTTCTTCGCGAGCGCGCTCCTGGCGGGCGTGTTCGGCAACGCGCTGGGCGGCGCGCTGCCCGAATGGGTGCGGCTCGCCGCACCCGGCACCACGCTGTTCGGCGCCTACCGCGCGGCGCTGCTCGTGGGAGCGCTGTTCGCTGCCGCCGCGGCGCTCCCGCTGCTCGCGCTGCGCGGGCTTGCCGAGCCGCGCGCCGTCTCCGGCGCGGCCCCGCCGCCGGCGCACGAGACGCGCAAGCTCCGACCCATCGCCATGAATGCCTTGCTCATCGGCATGGGGGCCGGGCTCGTGATCCCGTTAATGAACCTCTACTTCCGGAATCGCTTCGCGTGCACGAGTGCGCAGATCGGCGTGTTCTTCAGCGTGGCGCAGGTGCTCACCGCGGTCGCGGCGCTGGCGGCACCCGCGGTGGCGCGCCGCTACGGCAAGCTGCGCACCGCGGTGGCGTCGGAACTGTTGTCGCTGCCGTTCCTCGTGACGCTCGGCGGCGAACGGCACCTGCCCGTGGCGGTGGGCGCATTCTGGTTGAGGGCCACGTTCATGCAGGCCTCCACCCCGCTCTTGCAGGCGTTCGTCATGGAGGTGTTGCCGCAGAACCTGCGCGCACGCTCGACGAGCTTGAACAACATGCTGTGGAACATCGGCTGGGCGGTGAGCGCCACGCTGGCGGGTGTGGTCATCGAGCGGTTCGGCTACGCCGTGCCCTTCTACCTGACCGCCACGCTCTACCTGATCGCGGCACTCACGTTCTACCGCGCGTTCCGCGGCACGCGCGAGTCGCCCATGGCCGAGGTGAGGCTATCCGAGGAAGCCAAGGGCCTGCGCGGCGACGGCCCGGCGAGCGAGTGATGGCGCGACGGGCTTGGCACGCCGCGCGGGGCGCGACTATGCTGCGCGGCGGCCCACGGACGGGCCCTGTCGTGCGGAGGGAACCGATGCGGCGCTGGCTGTGGATCGCGCTGATGCTCGCGGTCGCGTGTTACGGCTGGAACCAGACCGCCCGGTCGCGCGCGCGCGGCGCGCACGTGATCGTGGCCGTCAATCGCAGCGGGCGACCGCTCGAACGGCTGCGCTTCACCGTCGCGGGCCGGCGCGTGGTCGTGGGCGCGCTCGAGCCCGGCGCCAGCGCCCGTATGGCGTTTCGGTCGAATCGCGACGGCACGTTCGACGTGGCGTGGCGGCCGCGCGGCGGCGACCTGGACCGGCACTGGTCGGGCGGACGGTTCACGCATGGCCCGCTGCCCATGCGACACCGCTTCGAGTTCGTGCGTGCCGACGGGATCGTATGGCGGACCGATCGCCAGCCCGCGAAGCGCTGACGCCCCGTGCCCGCCCGATCGGCGCCGCGAGTGACCCCACCCTCGGGAAGTGCGTATGATTCCCGTGCAAGCGATCCGTCCCTGCTCCTCGGAGGTAGGCGATGATCAAGAGACTGCTGCTGCTCGTGTTGGTGGTGGCGGCCGCGTGGTACGGCTCGAAGCATTACAGGTCGCTCGGCCCCACCAAGTCTCATGACCTGGTGTTGCTCAACCAGTCGGGACGCGCCATCGAGCGCGTACGCATCTCGGTCCCGGACCAGACGGTGGTGGTGGAAGTACTCGAGGACGGCGCCACTGCCCGCGTTCCGTTCATCGCCCAACGCGACGGCCCGTTCCGGCTGCTGTGGTCGTCCCGCGGCATGCTGGGCGAACGCGAATGGTCGGGCGGCAACTTCACGCGCGGCCCGGTGCTCATGACGCACCAATTCGAGTTCCGCCCGGACGCCAGCGTGAACTGGAGCAGCGCGCTGAAACCGGAGCGCTAGGACTCTCGGGGATTCGGCAATTGACTCGAGCGCGACCGAAGCAACCGGGAACATGGGTGACAGAACAGACTGGGCACATGGGTAACACTTTCTAGCTGCCATAGCGGCGCCTGCGACGTCTTCGAGATGCGTGCGTCGAGACGCAAACGGCATGCGCTTGCCGGCGTGACGTAGCTGGGCGGCTGCCGGATCAGGCCTGCTATGTCGCCAACGTCCCTGGTCCCCGCCGGATCTTGCCCGTGGTGGTCTTCGGGAACTCGCCCTTTCGCACGATGACGCGCTTGACGCGCTTGTAGGGCGCCAACGCCTCGCCGCGCTCCTCCACCTCGCGCTTGAGCACGCCTTCCACGAACGTGTCGTCGCAGGCGGCGCTCTGCGTCCTGGCGAGCGCCTCCAACGCCGGCAGGTTGGGATAGATGTGAGCGTGCACCTCCTCGCGCTCGCCGCGCGAGTCCAGGCCGCCCACCACGACCACCTCGAGCACGTAGGGCGAGTTCGCGAGATGCACCTCGACTTCTTCCGGGTAGATCTTCTTTCCTGCCGCCGTGGCGATCATGTTCTTGAGCCGCCCGGTGATGCGCACGCGGCCGTCGGGCAGCACGCGTCCCAGGTCGCCGGTATGGAACCAGCCGTCGCGCAGCACCTCGGCGGTCAGCTCGGGCTGACGCCAGTAGCCGATCATCACGTTGGGCCCACGCACGGCGATCTCGCCGTCGCCGTCGGCATCCGGCGAGACGATGCGCACCTCGATGCCGGGCATGGGCCAGCCCACCGCGCCCGGCGAGGGGTTCTGCGGACGGTTCGCGCACACGACCGGCGCGGTCTCGGTGAGTCCGTAGCCCTCGAGCATGGGCCAGCCGAGGTCGATGTAGCGCCAGAACACGTCCGGCGCGAACGGCGCCGCCCCGGTGACGAACATGCGCAGCCGGTCGAGGCCGGCCTTCTTGCGGAGCGGCCTCGCCAGCGAACGGCCGAGGCGCAGCCCGGTGAGCTGACGCACCGTGCGCGTGAGGCCCAGCAGTGCCCGGACCGGCAGAGCGGGAAGCGATCTTCCACGTCCACCTCACAAAGCGACGGCGCGAGCCCGCCGCGTTCGATCTGCCCGCTCTCGCCGCCGCCTCCGAC
>JANNKI010000025.1:0-2518 GCA_031396225.1 bacterium
CCGCTTGTGGGCCCGGCCCCACCCCTCGGACCGGCCCAACGGGCCGCGCGCGCGCGGGCTGGGGGTGTGGGGGGGGGGGCGGGCCCGCGCCGCCGCACTGGTGGCGGCGTTCGCGCGGGGCCGCCGCGCGCACGACCGACCCACCTGCCGCGCGCCGATCCGCGGGCCGGAGGACGTGCTGGCGCACGTGCGCGACCTGCCACGGGCGCGGCGCGAGCACTTCGTGGTGCTGCTCTTGAACGCCCGCCACGAGATGGAGAGGCGGGAGACCGTGAGCATCGGGTCGTTGAACGCGAGCATCGTTCACCCGCGCGAGGTGTTCCTCCCGGCGATCCTGCACTCGGCCGCAAGCGTGGTGCTGGTGCACAATCACCCCAGCGGCGACCCCGAGCCGAGCGAGGAGGACCTCTCCATCACCCGCCGGCTGCTCGAGGTGGGCGAGCTGGTCGGCATCGGGGTGCTGGACCACGTCATCGTGGCGGCACGCGGAACGGTGAGTTTCCGGGCTCGCCAGCTGTTGTAGGCTCGCCCATCACCGATCCCAAGCCCGCCGGAGGAAGCATGCCGAGCAAGGACCCTCGTGTCGACGCTTACATCGCCCGAGATCCCGAGTTCGCGAGTCCGATCCTGCGCCACCTGCGAAGCGCCGTGCACGCCACGTTCGGCTTCTGGAAGGGCAAGCTCATCTTGGACGCGCGCGGCCGCGACGGGGAAGCGACGGAACTGGAAGTACGAGAAGTGCTAGTCTGGATGACCCGATGCCCGACGCCGCACTGACGCCCGCCCTCACCGCGCTGCTCGATTCGGTCCGGCCCGCGAACCTGGCGCACATGGCGCTCCATCCCGGCGACCCGCCGCTTCGCCAGCCCGTGCACGTGGTTTACGGCGGCGGGCACCTGTTCCGCGCCGACACGGCCGGCAAGCTCGGCGAGGTGGCGCGCCGGGCGTTCGCCGAGTACGCGCCGGATCCCGCCGCGCTGGACGCCGCGCTTGGGCTGGGCGCCCTGTCGGGGCCCGTGCATGCGCGTGTCGCGGACAAGCTCGCGCGCGAGCCGGTCGAGGACTTCCGCATCGACTTCGAGGACGGCTACGGCACGCGCTCGGACGCCGACGAGGACCGCGACGTGACCGCCGCGGCGCGCGAGGTGGCGCGCGGTCATCGCGCGGGGACGCTGCCGGACTCACTCGGCATGCGCGTCAAGCCGCTCACTGAGGAACTGCGCGCACGCAGCACGCGAACGCTGCGGCTCTTCCTGGCCACGGTGCTCGAGGAGGCGGGCGAGCTGCCGGCGGGGTTCGTGGTGACGCTCCCCAAGGTGACCGTGGTGGAGCAGGTCAGTGTGTTCGCCGCGCTGCTCGCGGTACTCGAGCGCGAACTTTCCCTCGACGAGGGCGTGCTGCGTTTCGAGGCCATGATCGAGACGCCCCAGGTGGTGCTGGACGCCGACGGCACGTCTCGTTTGCCGCGGCTGATCCCCGCCGCGGCGGGGCGGCTGCAGGCGGTGCACTTCGGCACGTACGACTACACCGCGTCGCTCGGGATCACCGCCGCGCACCAGCGCATGCGGCACCCGGCCTGCGACTTCGCCAAGCACATGATGCAGGTCGCGTTCGCGGGCACCGGCGTGTGGCTCTCGGACGGTTCCACCGCCATCCTGCCCGTGCCCGTGCACAGGGCGGCCGGAGGCCGCGAACTCACGACGTCGCAAGTCGCCGAGAACCGCGCCGGCGTGCACGCCGCCTGGCGACTGCACGCGGACGACGTGCGCCATTCGCTGGCCGGTGGTTTCTACCAGGGCTGGGACCTGCACCCGGCGCAGCTCGTGTCCCGCTATGCGGCCGTGTTCGAGTTCTTCCTCTCGGGGCTCGAGGCCGCGAGCGAACGGCTGCAGAACTTCGTGTCAAAGGCGGCGCAGGCGACTTTGGTGGGCGAAGTGTTCGACGATGCCGCCACGGGACAGGGACTGCTCAACTACTTCCTGCGCGGGGTCCACTCGGGTGCGATCTCCGAGGAGCAGGCGGTGGAGCGTTCCGGGCTCGCCGTGGAGGAGCTGCGCGGGCGGTCGTTCGTGGCGATCTTGAAGGCCCGCGGCCGCGTGTGAGCGTGCCGGCGCAATTGCAGGACATGGGCCGACCTGTTTCGCTTCACACATGAGCCGACGCCGCCCCGTACTTCGGACCCCGCCTCAACCCGACACGCTACCGCCCATGCGCGGCGCGCCCTACGCGGTCGTGCTGCTCGTGGCCGCATGCGGCGTGCTGGCGGCGGTGACCAATCGCGTCTACGACCCCGACCTCTGGCAGCATCTCACGGTCGGCCGCGAGATCTGGCGGACGCACGCCGTTCCCAACACGAATCTCTGGACGTGGCCCACGCATGGAGCGCCCGACATCCTGCCGAGCTGGCTGTTCCGTGCGCTCCTTTGGCCGTTCTGGTCCCTGGGTGGTGAGGCCGGGATCTTCGTGTGGCGCTGGCTCACAACGCTCACGGGCTTCGCGCTGCTCCTGTGGGCGGTTC
>JANNKI010000162.1:0-1534 GCA_031396225.1 bacterium
ACCTCCCCCGCCCAGTCCCACCCGGAGCCCCCATGCCCGCCAGGCCAGTCACCCGGCGCAATCCGCGGCAGGAATTGCTCACCCGCGCCAAGCTGCAGGTGCCCAATCCGGACGTCGGAACGCTCGACCGACCCGCGCTGCTCGAGGAACTCGAGCGGCACGCGGGCCGTCCGCTCACGCTGCTCACGGCGGATGCCGGCTGGGGCAAGACCACGCTCGCCGCGGCGTTCGCGCGCAGCCGACATCGGCCCGTGGTGTGGTACGGGCTGCTGCCCTCGGACAGCGACCTGCGCGTTTTCGGCCGCCACCTGCTCCAGGGATTCCGGGACGGAGCGCCGCGCTTCGGCACGGCGTTTGGACGGCTGGTGGAGGACGCCCGACCGCCGACGCGGGGAGCGGAGTTGCTGGGCGAGGTGTTCGCGCAGGCGCTGTCCGAGCTGAAAGGACCCCCGCGGCTGCTGGTGTTCGATGACCTGCACACCGCGTGCGCGAGCACCGACATCGTCACCTTCCTCGATGCGCTGCTGCGACTGCTCCCCTCCCAGGTGCGCGTGCTCGCGACCTCGCGCACGCCGCCGCCGCCGCTCGCGCTCGAGCGCATGCGCGTGCGCCAGGAGTTGTTCGAGCTGGACGCGGCCCGGCTACGGCTCTCGCGCGAGGAGATGACGACGCTGCTCGAACGTGCGCTGGGGCGATCGCCGCTGACCGCCGAACTCGATCGCCTCGATGAGGCCTCTGCGGGATGGCCCACCGCGGTCCAGTTGGCGCTCGAGGCGCTTCACCGGGAGCCCGCCCGCGGCCTGGACAACGTGCTCGGCGATCTGCGCGTGCAGGACCTCGAGCTGCAGGCGTTCTTCTCCGCCGAGGTCTACCGCAAGCTCGAGCCCGCCTCGCGCGAGTTGCTCGAGCGCACGGCGGTCCTGGACCGGTTCGACGCGCCGCTCGCCACGCTGCTCTCGGGGCAGCGGGACGCGCGCGCGCGACTCGAGGCGCTGGTGCGCCGCGGGCTCGTGCGCAGCTTCGGCTCCGGTGCGGAGGCGAGCTATGAATGGCAGGGACTCGTACGCGCGTTCGTTCGCCAGGAGGTGCAGTCGCGCGAGGGGCCGAGCGCGTGGCAGCCGCTCGAGACCGCCGCGGCGCGCGTGCTTCGCGGACGCGGCGAGTCGGAGCGCGCGGTGCGCCACGCACTCGACGGCGACGACGCCGAGCTCGCGAACGAGCTGCTGCTCGAGGTGGCCCCCTCCCTGCTGCGACAGGGTCGAGGCGGAGTGTTGTTGCACCTGCTCGAGGATGCGCCCTCGGCTTCGGGCGAGCGCGCGGCCGTGCTGGCGCTGGCTCGCGCGGACGCGCTTGCGGCGCTGGGCCGTTGGGACGAGGGCGAGCGCGCTTACGAACACGTGCTCGACGAGGCGCGTCGCGTGGGCTCGGTCGAGCGCGAGGCCCGCGCGATGCTCGGACTGGGCAAGGTCTTGAACCTCCGCGGACGCCACGAGTTCGTGCTCGGCATGGCGGAACGCGGACTCGCCGTGGCTGG
>JANNKI010000069.1:0-7789 GCA_031396225.1 bacterium
CCGTGATCCAGGGCCCACCACGGGCGCTGGTCGTCGGTGAGCGTCAGACCGCCGGTCGAGTTGTACTGGCGGTGCATCGGCCACCAACCGTGAAGCGAGTCCGCGGCCTGGATGCCGACTGTGTTGTCCCAGTCCCAGAGCGCGTTCGTGGCGGTCGCCGTACCCGGCAGAAAGTCGCCGGTGAAAATGTTCCAGTAGTTATCCGGCGCCGTGTGATTGGTGAAGGACTTGCCGACGTACACCGTGTCGGGGTCCGGACCCGCGGACACTCCCAGCCGGGCGGCGCGCGAGCTCATGAGCTGTTTGGCCATCTTGGCATTCACCAACTTGAGGCCGAGGTCTTCGGTCTGGGCGAACGCGCTGCTGGCCAACATCGCGGCTGCTCCGATCAGGAGCAGGAGCGCGACGAACGGCTTCTTCATGTGACTACCTCCATCGTCGCAATGCATGGGCAATGCGAAGTCTTCCGAGGACGGATTGCGAGCGAGGTGTCGCCAAAACGAATCACCGACGGACGCTCGACGTTTTGAGAGCATTCCGACGGCTCTGGCTGCACGACCGAGTGCCTACCCCCCTTTCCGCTGTTCGGCGTGCTCATTAGGCAGTTCAGAGCAGGACGAACCCTATGGTGTGCGATATCTCGTCGTGAGTGCTTCGTGCGAGCGACCGCTGCCAGCCGACACGCGAGTCGAAGCACCGCGGAACTTATGAGGTGCGATGAGGGGCGGAGGGAACGATCCCCTGACCCCAGCACGAGACAAAGGCTAGGCGGGGTTCAGGGTTCTGTCAATCCGTTTTTTTGCATCTGACAAGCTTGGAGTCGACTCCCAAGCCACGGTTTGACAACAATCTGCCGGACTCGGCAAGACACGGAACGGCCTCGCTCACACGCCGCGGAGGGTGGCTCGGAACGCTTCAACGGCCGCCGCCGAGATCGCCTGGAGGCTCGCACCGGTGCGATCCGCGGCCTCGAGCACGGATTCGTACTCCGGCATGGGCCGCTCAGTCCCCTCTGGGAGAACGGCAACCTTCACCAACACCGGGCCGAACTCCGTCTCGACCTGTAACACACGTCTTGGCAACTCCATACGGCGCTCCTCGCGCATGCGCACGCCGAGCGTGGAGGTCTCGCGGAGGATGGCCTCGGCCAGGCGACGAGCGTCAGCGGTCTCGCACACCACCACCAGCCACAGTCCGCTCCGGCCCTTCTTCATAGTGACGGGCGCCACCATCGCGTCCAGTGCTCCCAACGCCAGCAAGCGCTGGACTGCCGCAGCCACGAACTGCGGGTTGCCGTCGTCCACGGCCGTCTCGAGCACGGCCACCATCCGTTCGGTCACGGAGGTCGTCGAGCGCTCTCCTATGAGGAGGCGGAGGATGTTGGGGTGGTCGGGGAACTCGCGCGTGCCCGCTCCCGTGCCGATCGCCGAGAGGCGGAACGCCGGCGGGTCGCCCCAGGACTCGGCGAGCGTCATGAGCAGCGCCGCCCCGGTCGGGGTCACGAGTTCGGCCTCGACCGGACCACCGTAGACCGGGGCGCCGCGCAGCAGCAGCGCGGTCGCCGGAGCCGGCACAGGGATGCGGCCGTGCTGCGAGTCCACGAACCCCCGCCCCAGCGGGAGCGGCGACGCGCTCACGGTGCGCACCTCGAGTGACTCCAGGCCGAGCAGCGCCCCGGTGATGTCCACGATCGCGTCCACGGCACCCACCTCATGGAAGTGCACCTTCTGGACGGTGCTGCCGTGCACCTCGGCCTCAGCCTCGGCCAGCTTCTGGAACACGGCCTTGGCGCGGTCCCGCACCGTGGCGGGCAGGTCGGCCTGGTCGAGGATGGCCACGATGTGGTGCAGGTGGCGGTGCGGCTGGCGCTCCTCGGAGCGCACGTTCACGTGGACCGCGGCGAACGGGCCGCGCCGCACCGAAGTCACCTCGATCGTGACTCCCTCGAGGCCCAGCCGGGCCGGCAGCGCGCGCAGCTCATCCTGGGACCAGCCGGCCGAGACGAGCGCGGCCAACGTCATGTCGCCGGCGACTCCCGAGACACAGTCGAAATGGGCGTGCTTCATGCGCGTGCTCCCGCTCCCGTGTTGATGAGGTGCGCGGCGTAGCCGGCACCGAAGCCATTGTCCACATTGACAACGGTCACCCCTGCCGCGCACGAGTTGAGCATGGCGAGGAGCGGAGCGAGGCCGCGCAGGTGCGAGCCGTACCCGACGCTGGTCGGCACGGCGATCAACGGCCGATCGGTGAGCCCGCCCACCACGCTCGGGAGGGCGCCCTCGAGCCCGGCCACCACGACCAAAACTCGCGCGCCGCGCAGTCGCCGGGAGTGGGCCAGCAGGCGATGGAGCCCGGAAACGCCCACGTCGGCGATGAGCTCTGCACGGCTCCCCATGGTGCGCGCGGTGACGAGTGCTTCTTCGGCGACCGGAAGGTCCGCCGTACCGGCGCACAGCACCAACACCCGGCCACGCGGCCGGACCCGGATCCCGACCCGCCGACGAGTGCCCGGGCGGGTGCCCGCCCCGCGCCGGAGCACGACGCAGCGCGCCCGCTCGTGCACCTCGGCGGCCGGGAACGCCTTGGCCAGCGCCATGCGCCCTTCGTCGGCCACGCGCGTGGCCAGCACCACGCCGTGCCGCGCGTACAGCCGTCGCACGATCGCCACCAGCTGGGCGGGCGTCTTTCCCTGCCCGAACACCACCTCGGGGAAGCCCACGCGCAACGCGCGTTGGTGGTCGAGCGCGGCGAACTCCAGTTCTTCGAGCGGTGCTTCGCGGATACGACGCGCGGCGCGCGCGGGAGTGACGCTGCCGCGCTTCACCTCGCGCAAGAGCGTGGCCAGCTCAGCCGGACGCATGCGGCGTCTCCGGCGGCAGGTTGGCCGGGTCGGGTGCGAACGCCTCGAGCCCGGACCCCGACCCGCCTTCGGCGGGTGCCCCGGCGAGTACTCCTCCCAGGTCGCCCAGGTAGGCGTGCAGAAGTTCGGTCATCTCGCTCGCCGTGCGCGTGCGATTCACCTGCTCGCGCACGCGGGCGCTGTTCGGCAGACCCTTGATGTACCAGGCCACGTGCTTGCGCATCTCGCGGGC
Source organism: bacterium (assembly GCA_031396225.1). Classification (GTDB taxonomy): domain Bacteria; phylum Eisenbacteria; class RBG-16-71-46; order RBG-16-71-46; family RBG-16-71-46; genus JAIOPA01. Next base: position 3,093 of record JANNKI010000069.1, read on the forward strand.
GGCGTGCTCCGAGCCCACCGACTCCACCAGCATCTCCAGATGCCGCACGCCGGCCTCGAGTCGCTCGGTGGCGCTGGGCGGCGGCAGCGTCTCGCCGCGCTCGGCCAGCGCCCGGATGCGGCGGAACACCCAGGGATCGCCGAACGCGGCGCGCCCCAGCATAACTCCGTCGCAGCCTGTCTCCCGCAGCATGCGCACCGCCCCGGCCGCGTCGCGCACGTCGCCGTTGCCGATGATCGGGATGCCCACGGCGCGCTTGGCCTCGCCGATCAAGTCCCAGTGAGCACTCCCCTCGAACTTCTCGGCGCGGGTGCGGGCGTGAATGGCCACCGCCCCGGCGCCAGCGCCCTCGAGCGTGCGGCACACCTCCACCACGTTGCGTGAGTTCCCATCCCAGCCGAGCCGCACCTTGGCCGTGACCGGCAGCGAGGTGGCGCGGGACATGGACTCGACGATGGCCGCGATGCGCGGCACATCCTGCAGCAACGCCGCGCCGGCGCAGCGATTCACCACCTTGCGCACGGGGCAGCCCATGTTGATGTCGATCAGGTCGGGGCGCCGTTCCGGCGGCAGGTCCGACAGCACGCGCGCCGCGTCGGCCATGGTGGCCGGATCGGAGCCGAACAACTGGATGCCGATGGGGCGTTCCATCGGGTCGAACGCGCAGTACTCGAACGTGAGCTGGCTGCCGCGCACGAGCCCGTCGGACGACACCATCTCGGTGTACACGGCCGAGGCGCCCTGCTCGCGCGCCAGCCGGCGGAACGGCGAGTCGGACACGCCGGCGAGCGGTGCGAGGACGAACGGCGAGTCCATGGTGACGGACCCGATCGCGAAGGGTTTGGAGTCTGGCTGGGCCGCAGAAGCTGCGCTCGCCACGGGCACGGCTGCGGGCGTCGCCAGCACCTGCTCGGTCACGCCTGGCCCGCGCGCCCGGTTCGGCTCACCCGGGAGTCCTGCCGGCGCGCCCAGTCGGCGACCTCCGCGAAGTCGTTCACGGCGGTGTGCGGCACGCCCTCGGCGCGGCACCACTCGAGCAGCGAGCCCCGCGCCAGGACGACATCGGCCGCGAGCGCGCCATGCCGGTCGCTGGCGCCATCCCCCACCAGCACCGTCTGGTAGCCGCGGCGCTGGAAGCGGCGCACGTGCTGTGCCTTGCAGTTGCCGCACGCTTCGCAGTCGGGGTCGGCGAACGGGAACGCCGGCGCCACGCCGCCATCGTCCAGGAACGCAAGGTGATTGGCGGCCCACGGCAGCTCGGCCAGTCCCGCGCGGACGAGTTGGTCGCGCACATAGAAGTCGAAGCCCTCGCTCACCACCATCACGGCGTCGCCGCGGCCGACGACGTCGTGCACGAACGGCGCGAACGCCGGGTCCAGGGCGAAACCGCGAGTGAACGTGAGCGCGTCGGACGCGGACGCTCTCACGCGCGCACACTGCGCCCGGGTGAGTTCGCGATGGCCGATCCGCCCGGCCTGCCACGTCGCGAGCTCCGGGACGCGGGAAGCCTCACCGCCGGCGGAGAAGCGCTCCGCGAACGCCGCGCCGATGTCGCGCGGCGAGATGGTGCCGTCGAAGTCACACAGGTACGCGGTCGGCATGTCAGCGGCGCGCGGCCCCCGCGGCGGGGAGTTTGACGCCCGCGGCCGCGAAGACTCCACGCGCGTCGCGCGCGCGCCGCAGCACTTCGAGCGCACGCTGGTAGACGGGGTCGTGCGCCAGTGCTGAGCTCGCGGCTCTGGCCAGGCCGCCCGGCTGGCGCGTGACGTCTCGCAGCCGCGTCGCGGCCGAGTCGGCGGCGACGCGCACGTCGGGCGCCAGCCCGCCCTCACTCCTCACGACGCGGCCGAGCGCGGTGCGGAACGCGCGGGCGCGCACGCTGTCGGGCCGAGGCGCTTCGACGCCCTCGTCCACGGCGACGCGCTCCTCGTCGAGCGCCGAGGGGCGATCACGGTGGATCGAGCGGCCGCTCGGCGTGCGGTAGCGCGACACCGTGAGTTGGAGCGCGCCCATGCCGGTCCGGAGCGGGTAGATCTGTTGCGACACCCCCTTGCCGAACGTGGTGTCGCCCACGAGCACCGCGCGGTCGTGGTCCTGGAGCGCGCCGGCCACGATCTCGGACGCCGAGGCGCTGCCGCCGTCCACCAGCACGACGAGCGGCCAGGTGAGTTCCGGTCGCGCGCGCGACGCGTCATAGCGCTGGTCGCTGCCGGCCGCGCGCCCCTCGGTGCTCGCCACGCGCACGCCCTGAGGCAGGAACTGGCTCGCCACGGCGATCGCCTCATCGAACGTGCCGCCCGGATTGCCGCGCAGGTCGAGCAACAGCGCATGCGCGCCCTGCGCGCGCAGCGAGTCGCACGCCGCCGCCACTTCCGCGCCCGCGCGTGCCGAGAAGTGCGCCAGTCTCACATACCCCACGCCGGGCTCGGCCAGGAACGCGTACGGCACGTTCCTCACCGTGACGCGCCGGCGCTGCATGACGATCTCGCGCTCGGACTCGTCGCGCGCCACCGTCACGTTGACCGTCGTGCCCGCCGCCCCGCGAAGGCGAGCGCCCATCTCGTCTGGCGTGAGCCCGAACGTCGAGCGGCCGTCCACCTTGGTGATCACGTCCCCCGGCTCGAGCCCGGCGTCCCATGCGGGCGAACCCTCGATGGGCGCGATCAGCACGGGCCAGCCGCTGCGCTGGTCCACGGAGGCGCCGATGCCGTCGAAAGCGCCCTGGATGACGCCGCGCGTCGCGCGGAATTCCTCGGCGTCGAGATAGCGCGACCAGGGATCGAGGCCGTGCGCCACGCCGCGCATCGCACCCGTGACGAGCTTGCCCGTGTCCACCGGGTCCACGTAGTTCGCCTGCACCGTCTGGAGCACTTCGACGAACAGGTCGAGGCCGGAATAGAGCCCACGTGCCGCCTGGCCCCCACCCGCCCACCAGCCGAGCGCGAAGAACGCGCCGAGGACGGCGCCCAACACCACGCGACGACGCATCGAGAGTCCTCCGGAACGAGCGGCGAGCGTGCGGCGGGACGCCCGCGCGAGCAGCGGCGAAAACAGGGAGCGACTATAGCACGCCGCTCCGGGTCCGCTGGCCCGGTTCCGTAGCGGCGCCGCGCGACGTCAGGCTCGCCGCGGGATCGCGTGCGACCGCGCCGAGACCGCCGCCCAGACCTGCTCGGCGAGCAAGTCAGGCGCGAGTGAAGCGTCGAGCACGACGAAGCGCCCGGGCTCGGCCCGGGCCAACTCGAGGTAGCGCTCGCGCACCCGCGAGTGGAACGCCTCGGACTCGAGGTCCAGGCGGTTCGGAGTGCCGGCGGCACCGGCGCGCCGCGCCAGGCCGAGCCGCGCAGGCAGGTCGAACAACAGCGTGAGGTCGGGCAGCAGCCCGCCCGTGGCGACGCGGTTCCACTCGGCGAGCTGTCGCGCGTCGAGCCCGCGCCCCCCACCCTGGTAGGCGATTGTGGAGTCGCCATAGCGATCGCAGAGCACCACGCCACCCGACTCGAGCGCCGGCTTGAGCCGGGTCGCCACGAGGTCGGCGCGGGCCGCCACCATGAGCAACGCCTCGGCCACCGCGCCCGGCGAACGCGCCGGATCCAGCAACACCGCACGGATGCCCTCGGCGAGCGGCGTGCCGCCCGGCTCGCGCGTGACGAGTGGCTCCACGCCGTTCGCGCGCAGCCGTTCGGCGAGCCGGGTGAGCTGGGTGCTCTTGCCCGAGCCCTCGCCGCCTTCAAAGGTGACGAAGAGCCCGGGCACGAACGGACTCAGCGCGAGCGCGGGGTACCCGTCCGCAGGACGGGTCCAGCGCGCCGCGTCTTCCTGGTCGCCCGCTTGCCGCGCGCCGGCGCGGGAGCGCGGCTCTCCTGCCCATGGACCTGGCCGTTCGCGGACGCGCTCGGGGCGCCCGGCTGTAGCGGCTTCGCCGCGGCGGGGCCACGCGTGGCCTTGCGCACCGGCGGGGCCTCGCGCTTGAGGATCGGCGGGGCCACGCGCATGCGCTTCTCCACCTCCTTCGGAGAGCGGATGTACTCCTCGACCAGCTCCCGGGCGGTGTCGTCCGGAATCTGCACCGGCGGCGACTTCTTGAAGTAGGACGACGGCGCGATGAGCGCGCCCTTCAGTCCGTGGTCCAGCGCCAGCTTCGCGCAGCGCACGGCGTCGATGACGATGCCGGCGGAGTTGGGCGAGTCCCACACCTCGAGCTTCATCTCCAGGTTCAACGGCACGTCGCCGAACGTGGTGCCCTCCATGCGGATGTGGCACCACTTGCGGTCCTTCAACCACGGCACGTAGTCCGAGGGGCCCACGTGCACGTTCTCGGCCGGCAGGTCGTAGGGGATGTTGCTCGTGACCGCCGACGTCTTGCTGATCTTCTTGGACTCCAGGCGCTCGCGTTCGAGCATGTTCATGAAGTCGGTGTTGCCTCCGAAGTTCAGCTGGTAGGTGCGGTCGATGCGCACCCCGCGGTCCACGAACAGGTTCGCGAGCACGCGGTGCGTGATGGTGGCGCCGACCTGGGACTTGATGTCGTCGCCGATGACGGGCAGCCCCTTCTTCTCGAAGCGGTCCTGCCAGTACTTCTCGCGCGCGATGAACACAGGAATGCAGTTCACGAACGCGCAGCCGGCCTCGAGCACCTGCTCCACGTACCACTTGGTGGCCTCTTCCGAGCCCACGGGCAGGTAGTTCACGACCAC
>JANNKI010000081.1:0-5013 GCA_031396225.1 bacterium
GCGGAGCAGTCGCTGGACACGCTGAGCATCGCACGCGCATTCGCGGAGGGCCTGCGCTTCCGGCCGCTCGAGGAGACCGCGTGCGACACGCTCGCGTGGGAGCGCTCGCTCGTGACCGACTTGCGCCCGCCCTCGCCGGCGCTCACGGTCGAGCGCGAGGCGGAGGTGTTGGCGGCGTGGCGGGCCACCGCCGCGCGCTGACGTGGCCCGCGGTTCAGAGCCCCGCGCGTTCGCTCGTCGCCTTGGTGTAGGCGCGCTCGACGCGCGCCACGCGCGTCACGAACTCGGTGTACCAGCGCGAGTGCCCGAGCCGCTGGGCCTCGGTGTGGGCCGCCACGCGCTTCCAGTCGTGGATGGCCCGCTCGCTTGCCCAATAGGAGAGCGTGATGCCCAGGCCCTGGGCGTCACGGGCGCTCTCGAGCCCAAGATACCCCGGCTGCTTCGGGGCCAGCGCGGCCATGGCTTCGGCCATTCGCGCGTAGCCCTCTGCGTCCTGGCCATTTCGATGGCTCGTGAAGATCACCACCCAGTAGGGTGGCTCGGGCGTGGCGGCGAATCGCGGGTCCGTGGGCATGATGGGTCTCCTGGACGTCTGCGGTAGGCCGGGGGAGCGGCCTGAACGCTTCAAGCATAGCGCAGCAACGCCGCCGAGGAGTCTCTTCCGGACGCGGGCTCGCCATGGATTGCAGCGGTTCGTAGCGGGCGAAACAATTTCAATCGACAGCCTCGCGGACCCGAACCTCGCGTCGTCCGCGGCTTCCTCCGTCGTCGCGCCAATGTGCGCAGAAAGCTAGCACGAGTGACGTCGGCGACCGCAACTCGAACGCGCTCGTCGCGACCCGCATGGCGCGTCCTCCGCGCATCCTCGAGCGCCGAGATGTCGCGTGCTATGAAATGTCTGCCCCCGCGACAACTCCCCGCAGCGAAGACCCGCCATGCCGAGCTACTCGCCGTCGCACCTCGCCGATCACATCCTGCTGCGTGACACTACCGCGTGCCCGGCGCGCACCCGGCTGGAGCTCGACGACATGGACCCCGTCGGACGCGGAGCCAAGGCGACGGCGGAACGGATGCGGCTGCGCTGTCGAGCCCACAACCAGTACGCGGCCGAGCGGGTGTACGGGGCCGGATTCATGGAGCGCAAGCGAGAGGAGGCGCGGCGCCGGGCGAGACTCGTCTAGCCTCGGGGTTTTCGCCGCGCCAACGTCCGGTAGCGACGTCCCGGCCGCTCCGACGCGGTCCACGGCTCGCCATGCAGCGGGTCGCGCACCTCGAGGAACCCCCAGCGCCGCATCTCGGGGTCGGTGGACAACAACTCGCGCACGCCGTGCTCGCGCAGCAGCGCGACGGTGGCGAACGACGGATCCAGCTCGGGGCCGGCCGCGGGATCGCGCAGGGCGAGCACCTCGGCGCAGGCGGCCGCGTGGTGAGCGGTGGGGGCCAGGAACCGCAGCGAGGGGCTCGCGGCCAGCGCCTCGATGAACCCCCACGCGTCGGCAGGGCTGAGCGCGCGAGCCACCGATTGGCGATGGGTCACGAGCTCGAGGAACTCGTGCACCACGGTCCATGGCAACGCCCAGGGCCGGTCGTCGTTCGCGAGCGACTCCAGCAGGTGCGCGGCACGCGCATGTTCGGGCGCGAACCGATTGACCGACCGTGCCAGCACGCCGGTGTCCACGGCGATCACGCGTCCTCCGCGGGTCGGGGCAGGCGGCCGGGTCGGGACGGGTCCACGAGGAACGGCCCCAGATCGTAGGAGGGAAGCGTCACGCGCGGCCGGCGCGAGGCCGTGGCGCCCTCGAGGCCGGCGCGCAACGCGCGCTCCACGACCTCGGTGAGCGTGCGCCCCTCGGACGCCGCCCGGCGCCTCAGTTCGGCGTGCAGACCGGTGTCCAACTGTAGCGTCGTACGTTTCATATGTAAAAGCATAGCATCAAGTGGTCGCGTGCGAAAGTCCATTCAGCGCGCGCTTGAATACGCGCTCTCGCTCGTGCATCATGTTGCGCGTTCCGCGACACCCATCCCCGAACCCGAGGAGTCTCCATGGCAGCGCGCAAGACCGCCGCGAAGAACGGCGCCGACACGAACGGCGCGGCCCTCACCGGCCACGTCAAGGACTTGGGCCTCGCCCGCGACGGCAAGGCCCGCATCGAGTGGGCTGATCGCCACATGCCCGTGCTGCGCGCCATCCGCGCCCGCTTCGCCAAGGAGCGGCCACTCAAGAAGCTGCGCATCGGCGCGTGCCTGCACGTGACCACCGAGACCGCGAACCTCATGCGCACGCTGCAGGCCGGCGGCGCCGAGGTGTTCCTGTGCGGTTCCAATCCGCTCAGCACGCAGGACGACGTCGCGGCTTCGTTGGTGGCGAACTTCGGCATTCCGACGTTCGCGATCAAGGGCGAGGACCACAAGACCTACTACTCGCACATCGTCAGCTGCATCAAGGCCCGTCCGCACATCACCATGGACGACGGTTGCGACCTGGTGACGGTGCTGCACACGAAGATGAAGCCCTACCTGAAGGATGTGTTCGCGGGCACAGAGGAGACCAGCACCGGGGTCACCCGCCTGCGCGCCATGGCGGCCGACAAGACGCTGCGCTACCCGGTCGTCGCCATCAACGACGCCGACACCAAGCACCTGTTCGATAACCGCTACGGCACCGGCCAGAGCACGATGGACGGCGTGCTGCGTGCCACGAACATGCTGGTCGCCGGCTCCACCGTGGTGATCGCCGGCTACGGCTGGTGCGGTCGGGGGCTCGCGTCGCGCGCCAAGGGCATGGGCGCCACGGTGCTCGTGACCGAGATCGACCCGCTTCGCGCGCTCGAAGCGGCGATGGACGGCAACCAGGTGGTCGCGATGGCCGAGGCGGCCGCGCGCGGCGACCTGTTCATCACCGTGACGGGCAACAAGTCCGTGCTCCGTCGCGAGCACTTCGCGGCCATGAAGGACGGCGCCATCGTCGCGAACTCCGGGCACTTCAACGTCGAGATCGACATCCCGGCGCTCGAGCGCATGTCGGTGGGCAAGAAGACCGCCCGCCCCTACGTCGAGGAATACCGGCTCAAGGGGGGCAAGCGTGTGTTCCTGCTGGGGGAGGGCCGGCTCATCAACCTGGCCGCGGCGGAAGGGCACCCGGCCATGGTCATGGACATGTCGTTCGCCAATCAGGCGCTGTCGGTGGAGTACCTGGTGAAGAAGGCGAGCAAGCTTCAGAAGAGCGTGTACGGAGTACCGGAGGCGATCGACAAGGAAGTGGCGCGCCTGAAGTTGAAGAGCATGGGCACGACCATCGACACGCTGACGCCCGAGCAGACGAAGTACCTGGCGACATGGAGCGAGGGCACGTAGGCCCTCGCCTGCTTCAGGCTGATTCACGACGCCCCGGCCCGGGAACGGGTCGGGGCGTTCGTGTGTGGCGCCTGACAATCTGCTCGAGGCGGGCGCCGTAAACGCTTGGGAACAATGGACTACAGAGTTGCTCGCATGGCCCTGATCTGGCCATGGTGCAGTGCCGCGTGCTCCACCATGTGGAACAGGATCCAGCGGCGGTCGAACACGCGTTGCGTTCCGTCGGGCCGGACCGGGCGCACGATCTCGGCGGCCAGGTCCGAGTCGGCGATCGGCTCGCCTGCCGCTCGCGAGTGCGCTCGGGCGCGCCCGAGCAGATCGAGGAAGAAGTCGAGGCCGCGGCCGGCAAGTGCCGCGGGCGGAGCGCCCCCCGCCGACAACGGCAGGCCGTCATCCTCCTCGCGGATCCCGAGCACGTCCTGCACGTGACCGTTCGACTCGCCGCGAAGTCCCACCTGGGCCAGGTGCGTCTCGGCGACCGCGATGTGAGCGAGCAGCATGCCGAGCGTGTTCCGGCCCGGCGCCGGCTGGTGCTCGAGCTGCGCGGGCTCGAGTCCGAGGGTGGCTTCGCGCAAGAGCTCGTGCACCGCCGCCAACTCGGCCATCTTCACCGCGACCTCGCGTGAGCGGAAGCCCTCCACCGGCACGATGCGCGACTCGATCCTCCGCACCTCGTTCATCGCTTCCGCCGGTCGGCATACTGGTGCCGGAGCAACAGCACCTGTCCGTAGTGCCCGGCCTGGTGTTCGAGGACGTGATAGAGGATCCAGCGGATGTTCTGCCGCACACGCTGTCCGTTCGGGCGCGTGCGCTGGATGAGCCGATCCAGGTCGGCGGGGACGAAGCGCGCGGCCTGACGCCGCGAGTAAGACCGCGCACGGCGGAGGAGCGCGACGTACCATGCCAGCGACTTCCCGCGTAGCGCGGTCGGTGGCGCCCCATCCGCCGGAAGCGGCATGCCGTCGTCGTATTCGCCGATGCCGAGCAGGCGTTCCAGCTCCGCCTGCGTGTAGCGTTCGGCGGCGATGAGCAACCAGTACACCTCCACAATCGCGATGTGGGCGAGCAGCATGCCGATCGTGTTCTGGCCACGCTTCACCTGCCAGGACAGCTCGGCGGCGCCGGCCCCGCGGAGGTCCTCGAGCATGCTGTCGGACAGCGCGTCGAGTTGGGCGAAAAACGAGGCCACCTCGGCGGAGCGGCGGCCGCGCGGGATGCGGATGCGTCGGGTCACGACGTTCATGGGAGGATTCCGTGGGGGTCGGGTGAAGGGGACCGCGCCGGACGCCGCGCGGCTTGAGCGGACTCGTCACGTGGCCGATACTTCGTGATCAGGGCATCGCGAACGCGCAGGTTAAGCCGGCACGCCGCGTCGGAGTCAAGCCGAGCCCGACTCGCGCTCGAGCGGGCGCACAATGGAAGCTTCCAGGGAGGGACCGCTTGAGCGTCCACGACCGTCGAGACGAGCGCCACGCCGAGCCCTCGCCCCCGGACAATCCAACCGCGCGAACGGGCGGGAGCCGGGAACCGACGGCCGGCGCCGCCAACTTCCGGTTCCCCGACGGATTCCTGTGGGGCGCCGCGACGTCGGCGCACCAGGTCGAGGGCAACAACATCCACAACGACTGGTGGGCGTGGGAGCAGGCGGGACGTGTGGCT
>JANNKI010000082.1:0-2411 GCA_031396225.1 bacterium
TCCGCCTCGTCCCGCGCGAGGGGCGAGTGAATGGATCAGCGTCGGTGGGTCGAGCGCCAACGGCCCATAGGGGGTCCCCAACGGTACGAACTTCGAACCGCGTCGTGAGTTGGCTGCAGGATATGGAATCGCTCCGCCGGGCGATCGAAGCCGCTGCCTGATCCTGAGCCGGGGCAATTCGCCCGGTCGCGGTCCACGATTGCAACGGCAATGCTCTCCGGAGGCGCGAACACCGTGGCAGGGGTCAGTCCAACCGATTCAGGAGGATAGGGGCTGATCTGACTTGGGGTTCGAGTTCGAGCGGCACGGACCTTGCGCGATGATCGCATTCGTCTGCACCGGGGGCGGCAATGTAGCCCGCATGGCCGGTGGCCCCCGACCCTGGACAGCGGAGACCCGCGATGAAACTGAAGACCGTGTTCACAGTTTTTTCTACAGCCGCGATGATCATCTGCTTGAATTTCCTGGTGGTGCCGGGATTCTGGATCACCCTCTATGGGGCCAGTGTTGACTCCCAGGCATCGTTCCTCTTTCGCCTGATCGCGGCGGTCTTCGGCGGGCTCGCCGTGATGGCATGGGTCGGACGCGCCGCCGAGCGATCACCGTCTCGGGATGCGATGGTCTGCGGCCTGATTGTCCTGAACGGTCTGGCCACGCTCGTCGCCGTGTTTGGAGCTCTCACTGGCGTCTACAATCGATTCGCCTGGGGTCCGGTCGGAATGTTCGGGCTGTTCACGCTCAGCTTCGTTCTCGTGACTACAGCCCGTGTCTCGGCCTCCGAGTCCAGCTGAGCCTGCGTCGCCACGCTGTGGCGCTCCCTGACGCGTGAATGGCGGAGGGCCGCTGGCGCCCCAACTGTTCCTACTTGGAACCGGCTGCGGGACTGGCTGCGTGGAGTGGAGGGCCTGCGGGCTGTTCTGGCCGGTGCGGCGGCCTGATGGGCGATCTATGGGCCCGAGGGCGCGTCCGGGATGCTCCCGAGCAAGCATGGAACCAGACCGGGAAGGGGCGGGAGGTCGTCGAGTTGCTGAGGGCTCGTCTAGCGGTTCGCGATCGGTCTACCTCAGCATCGCGAGAATCTGGTCCTCCGAGTAGCGCTCCCCGGTTCCGGCCATGCGCCCTCCCCGGCCACGAAGACTGGCAGCGGACTGGCGACTCGAACTGCGTCAGCTTCCGGGGAGCAGGTCAGGATGATGCTGCGAGAGGGCCGCACCGAGCAGGCGCTCCGCCTCGACTTCCGCCCGCTCTGGCCGCGCACGCCCGAGGCGATGCCGGCGGGCTGCATGCCGCCCTTCCGGCTGCGTTGAGCACCTCCGCTACTTCACGAGCAGCATCCCTCGCGTCCGGCTGAGAACTCGTGCCGAGCCCCGGACGTCCCTTACCTGAAGTCGGTAGAAGTACACGCCCGGCCGGGCGCCGGCGGAGTTCCACAGGATCGAGTGCTCACCGGCCGGCAGGAAGTCGTCCGCGAGCGTGGCGACCGACCGGCCGAGGGCATCGTGCACCGTCAGGCGCACGGAGCCCTCGGAAGAGAGCGCGAAGCGGATGGCGGTCGAGGTCTTGAACGGGTTCGGGAGGTTTACCGGCCCGCGGATCCCGTCCGCGAAACCCTCGCCGGCCGGCGGCGGGACGGGCGTCGGCAGAGGCGGCCGGTCACCTCCCTCACCCGCCAGGCGGTCGAGCGGGGAGGCGGGTGCGCTCTCCAGGTCCGTCCGATCGAACGTGGTGAGCCGGTAGTGGTGGTGGTTCCCATCGCCCTGCGGGTCCGTCCACGCCGTCGAGGTCGTGCGACCGACGAGGGTCGCGGGACCGGGGACGAACGACGGCTCCTCCGAGCGGTAGATCGCGAACGACGCGAAGTCGGTCTCGAGCGAGGGGAGCCAGGACAGGTGGTTCCCCGAGCTCGGGTCGTATCGGACGGTGAGGCCGCGCGGCTTCCCGGGCGGCAGGTTCTCGACGACGACCTGCTTCGCGACGATCGCGCGGTTCCCCGCGTCATCGGTGGCCTGATACGTCACCGTGTACGTCCGGCGGTGATTCATCCCCTGGCGTTCGGAGCGGAGCTGGAAGCTCGTGTCCAGGGTGTCCTTCTCGACGCCGGCGATGTCCCCGACCGTGTTCCCGTCGCCCTTGCCGTTGTCGGGTTCGCTCGAGACGACGGAGACCAGCGTCAGCGACGCGACGTCCCCGCACAGGTCCTGGGCCTGAACGCTCGCCTCGATGTCGGCCATCTTGTGGTTCGGGGGCCAGAGCGAGTTCGGGTGGAGTTCCACCGTGAGCTCGGGAGGCGTCGTGTCCACGACCCGGATCGTGACCTGGTCGCGGTCGAGCTGCCCGCTCGGATCGGTGACCGTCAGCGTGACGCAATGCACACCCCGGGGGAACGTCGCCGTCACCGTGCGGCCGAACGT
>JANNKI010000135.1:0-2959 GCA_031396225.1 bacterium
CCGAAAGCGTCATGTCCAGCTCGAACGTGTGCAGGTTCCGATGATTGATGCCCACGAGCGTCGCACCGGCTCGCAGCGACGCGTGTAGCTCCTCGGCCGTGTGCACCTCGACCAGCGGGTCCACGCCCAGCACCTTGGCCTCGCCGACGAGTCGCTGGAGCTCGGTCTCGGACAGCATCGCGGCCAGCAGCAGCACGCCGTCGGCGCCGCGCACGGTCGCGTCCAGGAGCTGGTAGGAGTCGAGCACGAAGTCTTTCAAGAGTAGTGGTAGTGCGACCTCCGGTCGCACCTTGTCCATCCACGTGAGCTCGCCCATGAAGTGATCGGGTTCGGTGACGAGCGAGATGGCGGCAGCACCCCCGGCGGCGTAAAGCTTGGCGAGTGCCACCGGGTCCAGCGACTCGTTGAGCACGCCCTTGGAGGGCGACGCGCGCTTGACCTCGCACAGAAGTCGGAGCGCGCCCGTCGGGCCGCTGCGACGGAGTGCCCGCTCGAGTCGTCCGCTCTCGCGGGCCGCAGGCAGCCGGGCGCGCAGCACGTGCGGCGGCGTGGCCAGCTTCATGGCGGCGACGCGGCGCCGGCGGTCGTCGGTGATGCGCGACAGGAACGTCGAGGCGCTGCTCACGGCGTCATCCGAAGTACCGGCGTCAGCGGCGGGTGCGCCAGGTGCCGCACGCGCACCACCACCGTGGACGACACCAGGTCATGCAGCGTCTGCCGCCGCGGCGTGACGAGCATCAACAGGTAGCCCAGGCCGAACGTGCACACGCTCAAGAGCTGCGCCCAGTAGCGCCACGTGGCGCGCGCGAACGTGACGCGCTCGCCGTGAAGATCGGTGACCTGGAGGTCGAGGAGCTGCAGCCCAAGCGTGGCCCGTGCGGAGGAACGGATGAGCAGTGCGGCATAGAACCAGCCGAGCGCCAGTTCGAATGACCCGGCCATCCACGAGGCGGGCGACTCCGTGTCGAACATGCTGAGCGGCGCGAGCCCCAGAAGCACGCGCACGATGGCGGACGGGAAGAACAGCACCAGCGAGTCGATCACCACGGCCGCGAACCGGCGCCAGAAGCCGCCGTACGTGATCAGCGGCACCACCGGCGTCGCGATCGAAGTGGGCGCAACCGCTCCCGTCCTCGGCCCGTTGTCCACCTGTAGCGCCACTCCGCACAACGGGCAGAGCGTGGCCTCGTCGGAAGCCCAGGTGCCGCAGCGCGAGCAGAACACGTCAGCCTCGGAACGACGCCAGTTCGTCCAGCTTGCGTGCGGCCTCACCGCGGTCGAGCGCACGCTGCGCGCGCTCCACGCCCGCGCGGAGCTCGTTGGACACGCCCGCCACCACCAGCGCGGCTGCGGCGTTCAGCACCACGATGTCGCGCGCCGGGCCCTTCTCGCCGCCCAGCACGGCGCGGACGCGAGCGGCGTTCTCCTGCGCGCTGCCGCCGGAGACCGCGCTCCGGTCGGTGTGCGCCAGCCCCAGGTCGGCGGGGTCCACCGTGTACTCGCGGATCTTCCCGGCGTCCAGTTCGGCGACGTGGTTACGGCCGAACACGGTCAGCTCGTCCATGCCGTCCGAGCCGTGCACGATCATGGCGCGCTCGCTGCCCAGTTGGCGCAGCACCTCGGCCAGCGTGGTCACGAACGTGTCGGCATACACGCCCAGCAACTGGCGGCTCGCGCCGGCGGGATTGGTGAGCGGCCCGAGCAGGTTGAACACCGTGCGCACGCCCATCTCGCGACGCGCGCCCGCGGCGTTGCGCATGGCACTGTGGTAGTTGGGCGCGAACAGGAACGTGATCCCCAGATTGTCGAGCGAGCGGCCGGCGCTCTCGGGCGTCAAGTCCAGCCGCACGCCGAGCGCTTCCAGCACGTCGGCGCTTCCCGTCCTGCTCGTAACGGCACGATTGCCATGCTTGGCCACGGCCACGCCGCACGAGGCGGTGACGATCGCGACCGTGGTCGAGATGTTGAACTTCGAACCGGCTCCTGCGTCGCCGCCCCCTGTCCCACACGTGTCCAGGAGCGGCGCACGCCGCGTGCGCAGCGGCGGCACGCGCTGGCGCATGGCCTGCGCCATGCCGGCGATCTCGTCAGCGGTCTCCCCCTTCATGCGCAGCGCGATGGCGAGCGCCGCGATCTGCGCGGCGGTGGCCTCACCGGCCAGGATCTGCTCCATGCTGGCGCACGCCAGCTCGCGCGAGAGATCCTCGCGGCCGACCGCGCGGGCGATGGCGGACAGGATCACGGCTTCGCGCTCCCCTGGTGGCGGCAAAGCGTCAGGAAGTTCTCGATCAGCTTGAGGCCTGATGTGGTGAGGATGGACTCGGGGTGGAACTGCACGCCCCACGTCTCGTGCTGCTTGTGCTTGATGCCCATGAGTTCGTTCTCGGGCGTCCACGCCATCACCTCGAACACGTCGGGCAGCGTCTCGCGCTCGACGATCAGCGAATGGTAGCGCGTCGCCTCGAACGGGTTGTCGAGCCCGGCAAACAGCCCGCGCCCGCGGTGCAGGATGGGGCTCGTCTTGCCGTGCATGAGCCGCGGCGCGCGCACGACCTTGCCGCCGAACACCTCGCCCAGCGCCTGGTGCCCAAGGCACACGCCCAGGATGGGCACCTCGCCGGCCAGCGCGCGGATGGCGTCCTCGGTGACGCCGGCGTCCCTGGGTTCGCCCGGCCCCGGCGAGATCAACAGGCCGTCGGGCTTCAGGGCCTTCAGCTCCTGTACCGTGATGGCGTCGTTCCGCCGCACGTGCACCTCGGCGCCCAACGTGCCCAGGTACTGCACCAGGTTGTAGGTGAACGAGTCGTAGTTGTCGATGACCGCGATCACCGCGCCCCCCGCTCGGCCCGCTGCACCGCCATCCACAGCGCGCGACCTTTCGCCGTGGTCTCGTCCCACTCGCCCTGCGGATCCGAGTCCGCCACGATCCCCGCCCCCACGCCCCAGTACGCGCGGCCGT
>JANNKI010000171.1:0-11176 GCA_031396225.1 bacterium
CGGCGACGAGCGCCTCGTTCACGGTCTCGTCCGCGGCGGCCACGGCGCTGACGTTCGAGGTGCAGCCGTCCAGCATCACTGCGGGGGCGACGATCACTCCGGCGGTCCAGGTGAAGGTGTCGGACGCGTTCGGCAATGGCGTCTCCGCGGAGTTGGTGTCGCTGAGCCTCATGGGCACGGGCACGCTCACAGGCGGTGGCGCCGTCGCGACCGACGCCTCGGGCATCGCTACTTTCGCCGGGCTATCGGTGAACCTCGTCGGCAACAAGCAGCTATTTGCCACGAGCGGTGCGCTGACGCCGGCGACGAGCGCCTCGTTCACGGTGTCCGCGGCGACCGCAGCCGCACTGACGTTCGAGGTGCAACCGACGAACGTTGTCGCGGGCGCCGCAATCGCTCCCGCGGTACAACTGAAGGTCTCGGACAGCTTCGGGAATCCGGTGGCGGACGAGTTCGTCTCGCTCTCGCTGGTCGGGACCGGCACGCTCACGGGCGGCGGCGCCCTGGCCACTGACGCTTCCGGCCTCGTGACATTCTCCGCTCTGTCAGTGGACGTCGTCGGCAACAAGCAGCTTTCAGCCTCGAGCGGCGCGCTCACGCCTGCGACGAGCGCCTCGTTCACGGTCTCGGCCGCGACGGCCTCGGCGCTGACGTTCGAAGTGCAGCCGTCCAATGTGGTCGCGAGCGCGACCATGTCGCCGGCGGTGCAGCTCAAGGTGGCCGACGCGTTCGGCAACGGCGTCGCGGGTCAATCGGTCTCGCTGGCGCTGGTCGGCAGCGGCGCGCTCAGCGGTGGCGGCGCCGTGGCCACCGATGGCTCGGGCCTCGCGACGTTCTCCTCGTTGAGCATCGACGTCCAGGGCAGCAAGCAACTCTCGGCAGTCTCGGGCGCGCTGGGCCCGGTGTTGAGTGTGGCCTTCACCGTGAACTGCCCGACGATCACGGTGAATCCCGGCACGCTCCCGAAAGGCACGACCGGTGACGCCTACTCGCAGGTCCTCACCGCCAGCGGCGGCCAGGGTCCCCACACGTTCGCGGTCACCGCGGGAGCGCTCCCGCCGGGCCTCACTCTGGATGCGAGCGGCTTGCTGAGCGAGACGCCGACGACCACGGGCCAGTTCGAATTCACCGTCACGGCGACGGACGCCAACCTGTGCACGGGCGTGCGCGTCTACACGATGATCGTGTGCGGCACGGTGGCGGTGCTACCGGCCAGCTTGCCCGACGCGCAGCAGGGTGCGGCCTACTCTCAGGCGCTCAGCGGCACGGGAGGCGTGGCGCCATACACGTTCGCGATCACCGCGGGCGCGCTGCCGGCCGGGCTCAGCCTGAGCGGCGCCGGACTCCTCTCGGGGACGCCGACGGTGACGGGCGTGTTCAACTTCACGGTCACCGCCACGTCCGCGGCTGGCTGCGTCGGCTCGACACCGCTCACGCTCACGGTACCGGGCGTTCCGGCCGCGGCGACGAACCTGGCGGCAGTTCGGCTCACGTCGGGCAATGACGCGGACGGCACGGCACGCATCCAGCTCACATTCACGCCGAGCGCTTTCACGAGCACGGTCGGGGTGTATCGCGCGCCGTTCGGCGGCTACCCGCGCTACGACGACGCGGGCGGCGTGACCCCGCCCACACCGAGCTATCCGCCCGGGGCCCCGTGGGTCCTCACGGGCGCGACGGCGAGCGGCCAGACCGATGAGCCGGCCACGCGCGATGCGTGGTCGTATGTCGTGTTCCTCAAGAACTCCGTCGGGCAGGCTTCGGCGGTCTCCAACAAGACACCACCCACCCCGAACTACGCGCTCGGCGACGTGTCCAATGGCGTCGCGGCAGGCGCGGGCGACAACCTCGTCTCGGACCTCGACGTGTCGCTACTCGGAGCGAACTACGGCATCAGCAACGGCGCCATCACCAGCGCTGGCGTCCACTATCTCGACGTGGGGCCCACCACGAACCTCGCGGTCACCTCGCGGCCGTTCACCGACAACCGCATCGACTTCGAGGACCTGATCGTCTTTGCTACGAACTATGGCGCGGTCTCGAGCCCTTCGTCGGTGCTCGCGGACGCGAATGCGGCGGCCCGCTCGGCGAAAGGCATCGAGCGCCTGGAGCTGCGCGCGCCGTCCCTGGTCGAAGCGGGCGACACCTTCGAGGCGGTGCTCGACATGAGCGGCGCGGGCCGCGTCCAGGGCCTTTCGACCGAGCTGGCGTGGGATCCGTCCGTGGTGGAGCCCGTTGGCATGGTCTCCTCGGGATGGGTGGAGTCGCAGAATGGCCTGGTGTTGTCCTCGCGCCCCGGCACGGTGGACGCCGCGCTGCTTGGCGCTCGCGGCACCGGGCTCGTGGGGACGGGCACGATCGCCAAAGTCACGTTCCGCGCTCGTCGCGTCGGAGACCCGGCGCTCAAGCTCGCGCGCGTCCTGGCCCGCGATGCGGCCAATCGGCCGCTGGCGGAAGGTGCGCTCAGCCGGGGCACGAAGGCCGCCGCGCCCGCACGCACCTTGCTGTTCGCTCCGTTCCCGAACCCCTCGCAGGGGGCTTCGACGATGGCATTCGCGCTCTCGCAGTCCGGCAACGCGGAACTCTCGATCTTCTCCGTCGACGGGAGGCGCGTACGAACCCTCGCTCGCGGCCTGTTCGAGGCGGGCAGCTACCGGTTCACCTGGAACGGCGACGACGACGAGCGCCGCTCGGTGGCGCCGGGCGTCTACTACGCGCAACTCACCGCGAATGGCCGTCGGTATTCGCGGACCGTCGTTCATCTCCGGTAGATCTCGGGAGGCGAGGTCATGTCGTCTCGGCAGTCGTCGCGTCGCCATCGGTGGGTTCTGGGCCTGTGCGTGCTCGCGTCCTGCGCGGCGCCCGCGCGTGTCCACGCCGGGGTGCGGGTGGCGCTCACGCCGAACATCCAGAACGTGGCGCCCGGGGCCGATTTCGATGTGTTCGTGGACGTGACCGAGGCGGGTTCGCCGTTCAACGGATTCGACGTGGTGGTGAGCTTCGACCCGGCTGCACTCACGCTGCTGCCGCTCGCGCCCTCCACCTTGCAGCAGGGTTGCCTCATGACGGGTGCGTGCAGCGCGGCGTGCGGAAACACGTTCCACCGGTTCTCGGCCGCGGGCGACAGCATCATGGTGAACAATGTCCTGCTGTGTAACCAGACCGTGCTCACCGGCCCCGGGAACATCTACAAGCTCCGATTCCACGCCTCGAACACGCCTCAGGCCACGCAGCTCTCGATCCGCCGGGCCGGATTCTTCAACGCGGGGTTGTTCGTGAACCCGGTGACGAAGTCCGGCTGCATGATCGGGATCGGCGTCACACTCGGTGTGGGAGGCCCCGGGACCGCGCCCATCGCGCGCATGCGCGTGGAACCGAACCCGAGTCGCGGCCACGTCGCATTCGTACCCGAGGGCACGGACGCGGGACTCACCGATCTCGAGATCATCGACCTGCAGGGACGCATCATCCGACACTTGGGCCCCGTGTGGCTCGGGTCTCAGGCGCCGTTGGTTTGGGACGGCTTCGATTCGCGAGGCAGTCGTGTCCCGTCCGGCGTCTACCTCGTCAAGATCCGGCGCGGGGACTCGATTCAACGCTCGCGCGTCGTCCTGCTACCGTGAGGCCTCGAGCATGAGCAAGCGTCCGAGGGCCGCGGCCAGGCACTCAGACGCGGTCGAGGCGCAGCCTGTGCGCCACTACCGCGCGTGGGCGGGCATCGTGAGCCTCCTCGCTGGCGGCCTCGCACTGAGCGCGGCCACTGCGTACGCTCAGAGCGTCCGCACGGACTTCTTCATCACCAACGGACAGGTCACCGCCCAGGTGATCCGAGGCAACACGCTCTTTGTGGGCGGAAGCTTCTCGTTCGTGGGCCCGGTGACCGGCGCCGGCGTTCCGGTGGACCCGGTCACAGCCGTCCCGGCGGCGGGCTTCCCGCGCGTCAATGGAACCGTCGTCGCCGCCATTCCCGACGGCACCGGCGGCTGGTTCATCGGCGGCCAGTTCACCACCGTGGGCGGGGTCGCACGCACCAACCTCGCTCACATCCTCGCGGACCAGTCAGTCGCGTTCTGGAATCCCGGCACCAGCGGCATCGTGAGGAGCCTGCTGCTCAGGAGCGGCGTGCTCTACGTGGGTGGCGACTTCACCACGCTCGGCGGCATCGCGCGCAATCGCATCGGCGCGGTGGACCCGAACACCGGCGTCACCTCGTCCTGGAATCCGAACGCGAACAGTTCGGTGCGCGTTTTCGTCGAGAGCGCCAGCGGGCTCTACGTGGGCGGCCAGTTCACCACCATCGGCGGGCAGGCGCGCAATCGCATCGCGCGGCTCAACTTCACCACGGGCGCCGCGGACGCCGGCTGGAACCCCAACGCGAACAGCCTCGTGCTCACGATGTGGCTCGATTCGGGCGCGAATCTGCTCTACGTGGGCGGCCAGTTCACCGCCGTCGGCGGGCAGACTCGCAACCGCATCGCGTCGCTGGATGCCACCACCGGCGCGGCTTCCGGCTGGAACCCGAACGCGAACAACCAGGTGCTCTCGATCGTCGTGGACGGCACCACGGCCTACGCCGCAGGGCAGTTCACCATCATCGGCGGCGAGTCCCGTAACCGACTTGCAGCCCTCGACACGTCCACGGGCTTGGCCACGAGCTGGAACCCGAACGTGGGCAACCTCGTGCAGACGATGGCGCTCTTGGGCACCAGCCTGTACGTGGGCGGCGACTTTCTCACGGTGGGCGGCCAGGGACGCAGCCGTGTCGCGGCCGTGGACGTCGGCACCGGACTTCCCACAGCGTGGAACCCGAGTGCCTTCAGCACCGTCACCGTGATCACGGCAGGAGGCGGGCAGCTGTTCGTGGGCGGCTCCTTCAACGGTATCGGCGGCACGGCGCGCAACAACCTCGCCGCTTTCGACGTGGTGTCCGGCCAGGTCACGAGCTGGGATGCCAATGCAAACAACCAGGTCCAGGCGCTCCTGGCTTCCCCCAACGCGCTTTACGTGGGCGGCAACTTCACCCAGGTCGGAGGCCAGATCCGCAACAACATCGCGGCGCTCGACCTCACGAACGGCAGGGCCACGAGCTGGGATCCGAACAGCGACGGCCAGGTGTCGGCGCTCGCCCAATCGGGGAACCGGATCTACGCGGGCGGACTTTTCAACCAGATCGGCGGGCAGGCTCGCGTCAATCTCGCGGCACTGGACGCTAGCTCCGGGTCGGCGCTGTCGTGGACGGCCGACGCGGACAACCAGGTGTTCGTGATCGACGCCAGCACTCCCACCATCTACGTCGGCGGCAACTTCCTCGCGTTGAACGGCACGCCGCGAAACTTCGTGGGGGCGGTGGACGCGCTCACGGGCGCGGTGACGCCCTGGAACCCGGACGCCACGGGCACCGTGCGCGCGATCGCCGCCGCCTGCGACCGGGTGTACGTCGGCGGCTTCTTCACCAGCATCGGCGGCCAGAGCCGCAACCGCCTGGCCACTCTGGATGTCGCCACCGGCCTCGCCTCGAGCTGGGATCCCAACGCAAACGGCCCGGTGTTCGCGCTCGTGCCGGCTCCCGGCACCGTTTACGTGGGCGGCGTGCTCAGCACGGTGGGCGGGTTGACGCGCAATCGCATCGCGGCACTCGATCCCCAGAATGGCGTGGTCACCAGCTGGAACCCCAACTCGAACGGCACCGTCCGCTCGATCGTGTTGGACGGTACGCAGGTGTACATCGGCGGCGCGTTCTCGAGCATGGCCGGTGTGCCCTCGGGCAATCTCGCGGTCGTCACACCCAACCCCTCGTCCACGTGCCCGGAGATCACGCTCACCGCGCCGCCACTGCCCGCTGGCGTGCAGGGCGCTGCATATGCCGCCGCCGTGTCGGCTTCGGGCGGCACGGGTACCTACTGCTATGCCGTCAGCGCGGGGGCGCTTCCCGCGGGCCTCGTGCTGGATCCCGCGACGGGTCAGATCTCCGGCACGGCGTCCGTTGCCGGCATCGCACTCTTCTCGGTCACCGCCACCGATGTCCGCGGCTGCAACGGCACGGGGAGCTACACGCTCACCGTGACCGCGGCGCCCGCCGTGGACCTGGTCGCGGCGAACACCTCGGGCCTGTGCGTGAGCCCCGCGCAGACGTGCGTGAACGTGCCATTCGAACTCACGCGTGGCGACTCCGTCGGATTGCGGGCATTGAGCGTCACGTTCCAGCTCGAGACCGCTCGGCTGCAGCTCTGCACGCCTGGATTCCCGGCGGGGAGCATCCAACTCGGCACGTGGGCGGACACGTTCCCGAACCGCTCGCTCCAGGTCACCGACCTGGGCGGCGGCCGTTACACCGTGGACGTGGTCCTGCTCGGGGCTCCCTGCGGGGCCACGGGCGGCGGCTCCGCCTTCACCGTGGATGTCTCGGCTGTGGGTCCCACGGGCTCCGGGGCCCTCACGGTGACGTCGGTGATCGCGCGCGACTGCGCCAATGGCGCAGTCGCCGCAGCACCCGGCCCCGCCGGCGCGCTGCCCATCTCGAGTTCGGTGATCACGCTGGCACCCACCACGCTGCCGAACGGCGCGCCGGGTACGCCTTACAACCAGACCATCACCGCGAGCGGAACGTCGGGGCCGGCCACGTTCACGATCTCGGCGGGCGTGCTGCCTCCCGGGGTGACGCTCTCGCCCACGGGGGAGCTCACGGGCACGCCCACGAGCGGCGGCACGTTCGGCTTCACGGTGCGCGCAACGGAGGGCGGTGGCTGCTCGGCCAGCCGGGCCTACTCCATCGAAATCGCCTGCGCCGCCATCGCGTTGAATCCGGTGTTCCTGCCCGACGGTGCGCTGGGCAACCCCTACACCGCCACACTGCTCGCTTTCAACGGCATCGCGCCCCTCACGTTCACGGTCACGGCCGGGACGCTGCCGGCGGGCCTCACGCTCTCGGCCGCGGGCGAGATCAGCGGCACACCGACGGCCGCCGGCTTGTCCACGTTCACGATCGGGGCGATCGACGCCGTGGGTTGCACGGGCGCGCGCAACTACATAATCGACATCTTCGCCGCGCCGCCGGTCTCGAACGTGGCGCCCCAGAGCAGCGGGCTCGCGCTCTCGAGCGCGAACGCGTGCGTGACGGTGCCGGTGGTGTACACGCGCGGCGAGTCCACTCCCGTGCGCGGCCTCACGGTGTCCTTCCAGCTCGACGCCACCAAGCTCGCGCTTTGCAGTTCCCCGGGAGTCAGCGTTCAGCCGGGCTCGTGGTTCGGGGCCTTCACGAACACCCACATGCAGGTTACCAACGACGGCGGCGGCGCCTACACGGTGGACATCGCGCTGTTGGGCGCGCCGTGCGGGATCACCACGGGCGGCAACCTGTTCACGGTGGACTTGAAGTCCGCGGGCCCCGACGGGCTCGGGGCGTTCACGGTCACTCGCGTGAAGTCGCGCGACTGCGACAACGCGGCGGTGCCCGTGCTGGCCGGCGCCCCGGACTCGATCCGCATCCAGAACACCGACATCACGCTCGCGCCCACGAACCTGCCGAATGGCGCCGTCGGCGCGCCCTACTCGCAGGCCATCACCGCACAGTCGGGGCTCGCGCCGTTCACGTTCTCGGTGTCCGCGGGCAGCCTGCCGGCTGGGCTCGTGCTGGCCGCCGACGGCACGCTCAGCGGCACACCCGCGGCAACCGGCGGATTCGCGTTCACCGTGTCGGTCGTGGATGTGGGCGGCGTGCCCGGCAGCCGCGCCTACACCATGAGCGTGTCCTGCGCGCCGCTCGCGATCACGCCGACGACGTTGCCCGACGCGCAGGTGGGGGTGGCGTACTCGCAGACGCTTTCGGGCTCGGGCGGGGCGTCGCCTTACACGTTCGCGGTGGTGGAGGGAAACCTCCCGGCCGGGCTGGCGCTGTCCAGCGCGGGCGACCTCACCGGTACGCCCTCGGCCGCGGGCGTGGCCGTACTCACCCTCCGCGTCACCGACGCGTTCGGCTGCACGGGCGACGAGGTCTACACGCTCCCGGTGTTCGTGGACCCCGCCATCTCGCGCGTGGTGGCGGTCACGGCGGGGCTCTGCCTGTCGTCCACCCAGACGTGCGTGAGCGTGCCATTCGTGTACCAGCGCGGCGACAGCGTTCCGGCGAGCGGTTCGCACGTGACGTTCCAGCTCGATCCGCGCTTCGCATTGTGCACGCCGGGTTCGCCCGCGCTCAGCATCCAGCCGGGAGACTGGCTCGCGGGCTTCCCGAACCAGACCATGCAGATCATCGACCACGGCGGCGGCTCCTACACCGTGGATCAGGTCCTGCTCGGACAGCCATGCGGGCCGACCACAGGTGGCGTCCTGTTCACGGTGAACGTGGCCGCGGTGGGAGGGGACGGTGCGGGCGACCTCACCGTGACCGACGTGCGGATCCGGGACTGCAGCAACGCGCCGTTGCCCTGCCAGCCTGGCGCGCCCGCCCAGCTCATCGTGAGCCAGGCGGCACCGCCCGCGATCACGGATCTCGTCTCGGCTCAGGTCACGAGCGGCAATGGCTTGGGTTCGCTCACGCGCATCGCGCTCACGTGGACCACGCCGGCGGCGGGTTCGGTCGCGATCTATCGCGCCTCCTTCGGCGGCTACCCCGGCTACGACAACTCGGGCGGTACGCTGCCCGACTCGACCGTCGCTCCGGCCGCGCCGTGGGTAGAGGTGAGCGCGAACGCCACGAGCGGCCTGCTGGACGTCCCGCCTGGTCGCGGCTTCTGGCACTACGTCGCGTTCCTCGCCGACTCGTGCGGAAACGTGTCGGCGGTCTCCAATCTGACTCGCGGCTCGCTCGACTACCACCTCGGAGATGTTTCGAACGGCGCGGTGCGCGGCACCGGCGACAACCGGGTCCGACTCGAGGACATCTCCCTGCTCGGCGCCCACTACGGCATCACGGGCGCCACCCTCGTCACGGACAGCGTCGCGTATCTCGACGTGGGGCCGACGGTGGATGGGCTGGTCACGGGCCGGCCTTCGACGGACAACGCCATCGACTTCGAGGACCTGATGATTTTCTCCACGAACTTCGAGGTGGTGTCCTCGCCACAGGCTTCGGTGCGCCCCGCGCCGCCGCCGGCCGCCGATGCCAAGGGCGAGGCGTTCGAGCTGGAGACGCCGTCGCTGGTCACACTCGGCGACGAAGTCACGGCCGCCCTCCACCTCACCGCCTCGGGCGCGATGCAGGGCTTCTCGGTGCAACTGGCGTGGGACGGGAGCGTGCTGCAGCCCCTCGACGCGGTCGGAGCCGGGCTCCTCGAGGGACAGGGCGGAGTGGTGTTCTCGCCGCGCGGCGGTGCGGTGGATGCCGCGCTGCTCGGCGTGCGAGGCCAGGGCATCTCGGGCAGCGGCCCGGTGGCCACGTTCCGATTCCTCGTCCTGCGCGACGGGGAGACTCGCCTGCGGATCGGCAGCGTGATCGCACGCAACGCCGTGAACCGTCCCTTGGACCCAGCAGGCCTGTCGAGCGCGCTCGTGACCGCGATCCCAACCCATACGCTGATGCTGGCCCCGTCGCCCAATCCCGCGCTCGGCGCCTCGACGCTGGCGTTCGCGCTCGCGTCGCGCGGCGATGCCGATCTGTCCGTCTACTCCGTGGATGGCCGGCGCGTCCGTACGCTCGCCCATGGACCGCGCGACGCGGGTACCTACCGGATCACCTGGCGCGGCGAGGACGATAGCGGTCGCGCGCAGGCGCCGGGGATCTACTGGGCGCGACTCACCACGCCGGGCCACGTCTTTAGCCGACGGATCGTGTTCCTCCGGTAGCACGTCCGGGGCGCCGCCGGAGTCGGCCGACAGCGCCCCACGCCCATGCCCGGGCTCAGCGCAGGTGCTTGCGCAGGAACGCCACCGTGCGCGGCCACGCGGACTGCGACGCGCGCAGGTTCGCTCCCTCGCGGCCGTCCTGCTGGCGCAGGAAACCGTGCCCGGCGCCGTCGTACACGTTCGTCTGGTAGGTCTGGCGGCGTTTCGACAGCGCAGCGCGCGCGGGCTCGATGGTGGCGTTCACCCGGGCGTCGTCGCCGCCGTAGTGGCCCTGCACCGGCGCCGAGACTAGTAGCACTTGCGCGCTGTCCGGCGAGGCGCCGTAGAACACCACCGCCGCCTGCGGCGCGGGCGAGGACGCCGCGGCCGCGAAACTCCGCCCACCGCCCCAGCAGAAACCCAGTGTGGCGAGCTTGCCATTCGCCGCGGGCAGGCGGGTCGCCCACGCGCGTACCGCCGCGAGCCGTGCCGCGCTCTCCACGGGTGTCAGCTGGCGAACCAACTTCACCACGTCGTCGCGGCTCGAAACGGAGTCCGTGCCGCCGCCGCCCGGCCCAAGTCCCGAGATCAGGTCCGGCGCCACCGCGATGAATCCGTCCGCGGCGAGCTGGTCGGCCACGCTGCGGATCCAGTCGCTGAGTCCGAAGATCTCGTGGATCACCAGCACCACGCCAGCCTTGTCCTTGCGCTCGGGGTACACCACCCACGAGCGCAGCGCGGCCGAATCGGCGTAGGGGATGTCCACGAACTCGCCGTGCCGAGGCGATCCATCGAGTCGTTCTCGGGCGGCCGCCTCGGCGGGTGGCAGCGCCGTCACGGCGTGAGACCCAGACGGTGAGAGCAGCGATAGCAGCAGCGCGAGCGCGAGCGGCGTCGCCATCGAGACGGCGAGTCGACGGAACATGGCAGGCTCCTCCTCGAGGCAGTGTGGCATGGGGCGGCGCAGAGCGCCGAGCATAGTGGGGCGCGCCGGTTGCGGCGAGCCGGATCCCGCGCGCGGGGAGCCACCGAGCGGGTCCCGGTCCTTGACCCGCCCTCGGACGAGTGACAGCCTCGCTTGACGCATGCCCATTCCGCTCGCCGCCATCCGCGAGGCAGCACTTCGCCTCGAGCCCTGGCTCTATCGCACGCCCGTGCTGACTGCTTTCGCGCTGGGCGAACGGGCAGGGGTTTCGCTCGTGCTCAAGGCCGAGAGCCTGCAGAAGACCGGCTCTTTCAAGCCACGCGGCGCCTTGAACGTGGTGCTCACGCTGCCCCCCGAACGCCGCGAGCGCGGCCTCGTCACGGTCTCGGCCGGGAACCATGCGCAGGCGGTGGCGTGGTCGGCGAAGGTCGTGGGCGTGCCGTGCACCGTGGTCATGCCCAGCGATGCCCCGCGCTCCAAGATCGCGGCCGT
>JANNKI010000215.1:0-6708 GCA_031396225.1 bacterium
CGAATGGTCCGTCCCTGTCGGCGAGGATCGCCCGAACGAGCCCGCCACCCTGCGCACCCGTGGCCCCGACAACCGCGATGATCTTCTTCTGCGACATGGTCTGTTCTCCTCTGGGATGCAAGCTTCGGGGATGGGCGACGGGTGCGCGAAAGGCGGAATCGCTCAGTTGCCGGGCGTGGCCGGCGGCGGTGGGAGATTACGCGCATCCCACTCGGGCGGCGCGGGGAACGAGAGCATCGGTCGGCTTGGCGTCTCGCCGGGCCGCTGCTGCTTCGGCATCTCGTGCACGATGGGCGGCAGGCTCTTCAGGTACTTCGCGACCGCGTAAGCGTCCTCGTCCGTCAGGTGAGCGTACATGGCCCACGGCATCGGCGGTAGGAGCGGCGACCCGTCGGGCCGGCGCCCCTCGCGGATCGCCACGACGATCTGCTCTTCGGTCCAACTGCCGATGCCGGTGGTCGAGTCCGGCGTGAGGTTGCGCGGGAACGTCACGCCCCACGGACCGCTCCAGCCCAGTTCGCTGCCCGACAACATCCGGGTCGTGTCCGGCGCGCCGTAGAAGCTGCCGGGAGTGTGGCAATCCACGCAGCCCGAGGTGTAGACGACCCTGCCACCGCGCGTGATCGGGTCCTCGGCGGCCACGGCGGTCTTCGAGGTGTTGGTGCAGGAGAGCGACACCGCTCCCGCCGCGACCGTCACGGTCACCAAGGCTGCTGCACTCCATCGTGTCCAGGTCACGTTCGATCCCTCCCTCGATAGCGGGTGTGAAGTTTCGCGGGACCCGCACCAGCCGGAACCAGAGTCGGCTAGGTTGTCCGGCGTGCGGCGGATCCCGCGGCGGCCGCGACGGAATCTAGCGGTTTCCGGCCCGCCTCACTACTGGAAAGACGAGAGGATTCCTCGATGACCGACCTGAACCCACACCGCCAGCAGATGGCCGACGAGTCCATGGTGCGCACGCTCGATGCCCAGGCGCGCGCGATCTGGCCGCAGGAGTCCCCGCTCATCGAGCGCTACGGGCTCGGCGCGGTGCACTGGACCCGCGCGCGTTCTGGCACGAGACGCCTGAGCGTTTCGCAGAGGCCACTGGCACCGACCTGTTCATCGGACGCAACACCTACAGCCACCTCACCGAGCTGAAGCTCACCGACATCTCGGTGGACTATGTCATCGTGGACACGGTGCGCGTGCCGCGCGAGACGTTCGCGGCCATCATCGAGGCGTGGCGTGACGGCTACGTCGAGTCCATCGGCGAGCTGACGCGCTGGACCCGCGCCGAGGCGGCCGCGCATTTCGACCAGATGATCGCCCACATCCGCGACCAGCGGCGTTACGCGGTGTGGATGGTGCCGGTGGTCGCGGCGAAGGTTCCGTCGGCCGGCTGATCGGCAGGCACGCCGGCACGCCTAGCCGCGCGCCTCGAACCCGCGCAGCCGAAGCGCGTTCGCGATAACCGAGACCGAGCTCAAGCTCATGGCGGCCGCGGCGATGGCCGGGCTCAGGAGGATGCCGGCGACCGGGTAGAGCACGCCGGCGGCCACGGGCACGCCAAGCACGTTGTAGACGAAGGCGAAGAACAGGTTCTGTCGGATGTTCCGCAGCGTCGCTTCGCTCAGGCGGCGAGCGCGCACGATGCCTCGCAGATCGCCCTTCACCAACGTCACGGCCGCGCTCTCCATGGCCACGTCGGTGCCGCTACCCATGGCGATGCCGACGTGCGCCTGCGCCAGCGCCGGCGCGTCATTGATGCCGTCGCCCGCCATCGCCACGGTGCGCCCCTCGCCCTGGAGGCGCTTGACAACGGCCAGCTTCTGGTCGGGCAGGACGTCCGCGATCACTTCGGTGATGCCAAGGCTCCGGGCGACGGCCTCGGCCGTGGTGCGGTTGTCCCCCGTGAGCATGATGACGCGCACGCCCGCAGCGTCCAGCGCTTCGATGGCTCGCGCGCTCGTGTCCTTGACCGGGTCGCCGATGCCGAGGATCCCCAGCAGTGCTCCATCGGCGGCCAGGAACACCACGGTGCGGCCGTTCCGGCGCAACTCCTCGGCCTGACTCTCCATGGCTTCCGTCTCGACGCCGAGTTCCCGTAGCAACGCCGCGTTGCCGAGCGCGACCTTGCGATCGCCCACGTCCCCGACCACGCCGCGCCCCGTGTGCGACGCGAACTGCGTCACGCGCTCGAGCGGCAATGCGCGCCGGTGGGCCTCGGCCACGATGGCCGCGGCGAGCGGGTGTTCGCTGCCCTGCTCCAGTCCGGCAGCGAGCCCGAGGAGCTCCGCTTCGTCGTGCCCCCCGGCGGGCGACACGTCGAGCACGCGCGGCTTGCCTTCGGTGAGCGTGCCCGTCTTGTCCACCACCAAGGTGTCCACCGAGCGCAGGAGTTCGATGGCCTCGGCGTTTCGGAACAGCACGCCCATGCTCGCGCCCTTGCCCGCGGCGACCATGATGGACATCGGGGTCGCGAGTCCCAGCGCGCACGGGCAGGCGATGATGAGCACGGCCACCGCGTTGACGAGCGCGTAGGCCATGCGAGGCTCCGGGCCCCTGACGGCCCATACGATGAATGTGCCGACGGCGATGAGGATCACCGCGGGCACGAACCAGGCCGAGACCCGGTCAGCCAGTCGTTGGATCGGCGCTCGGCTGCGTTGCGCCTGGGACACCATCTGGACGATGCGCGCGAGCAACGTGTCGGCGCCCACCTTGTCGGCCCGCATCACCAACGAGCCGGTGCCGTTCACCGTGCCGCCCACCAACCGGCTGCCCAGCTCCTTCTCCACCGGGATGGGCTCGCCCGTGACGAGAGCCTCGTCCACGGCGCTCCGCCCCTCCACCACGCTGCCGTCCACCGGCACCTTCTCGCCAGGACGCACACGCAGTCGGTCGCCGACCTGGACATGCTCGAGCGGGACGTCCTCCTCGCCGCCGTCCGGTCGGATGCGGCGCGCGGTCTTTGGCGCCAGCCCCAGCAGCGCGCGGATGGCCGCACCTGTCTGGCTGCGAGCGCGCAACTCCAACACCTGCCCGACGAGCACGAGCGTCACGATGACGGCGGCAGCCTCGAAGTAGGTCCCCACCTGCCCGGAAGCATCGCGGAACGATGGCGGAAAGAGCCCCGGCGCCAGTACGGCGGCGACGCTGTAGACGAACGCCAGGCCCACGCCGAGCGCGATGAGCGTGAACATGTTCGGGCTGCGGAGCGCAACCGACTGCCCGCCGCGCACGAAGAACGGCCAGCCGCCCCACAGGACCACGGGGGCGGCGAGCGCCAGCTCCAGCCAGCCCATGGCCGCTGGCGGGAGCAGTTGGTGCAGTGGCAGCCCCGGCAGCGCCGCAGCGATCATGAACAGCAGGAGCGGGGCGGTGAGGATCGCCGAGACCTTGAACCTTCGACTCATGTCGACGAGTTCGGGATTCTCGGGATCCTCGAGCGAGGCGACGCGCGGCTCAAGCGCCATGCCGCAGATCGGGCAGGATCCGGGGCCAGCGCGGACGATCTCGGGATGCATGGGGCAGGTCCACTCGGCTCCCGCCGGCGCGGCTTTCCCGGCGCGGGCCGGCTCCGGCACCGCGGCGGCGGGCGCTCGCGCGGGCGCGGGCGCGAGAGCTTCGACCGATGGCGGCGCCAGGTAGCGTGCGGGGTCTCCGCGGAAGCGCTCGCGGCAGCTCGCGCTGCAGAAGTGGTACGTCGTGCCGGCGTGCTCGTGCGCGTGCGGCGAGTCCGGCCGTACCGTCATGCCACAGACGGGATCGCGCCCGGTGGCTGGCGCAGAGGCGGTGCGGGTGTGATCGTGGGGCATGGCGAGCTCCTTGTCAGACGGCCTTGCCCAGCCCCCGTCGAAGCATCGCGATCTGCCCCGCGTGGTAGAGCTGGTGCTGGATCTGGCCGTGGATGAGCACGTTCCAGCTCGCGGTGGTGCGGGGCCGGCGCCGGCCGAGCCTGGCCACGGGGAACTTGACCACCGCCGCGCGGAACTTCGACTGCGACCGTGCGAGTCGTCGGAGCGTCGTCTTCCATGCCGTCGGCGTCGGCTTGGGCGTGGGCGGGAAGTTCCACTCCGGCGTCACCGCGAGCTTCCCGCCCGAGAGCCGCAGCGTCACGATCTCGTTCCAGCTCGCGATGTGGTCCACCAGCTCCCAGATCGTGTGCGCGCCCTTCACCGGCCGCTTCACCGCGAGCGCGGCGCTCACACCGTTCAGGCACTCGAGGAGGGCGGGCCCGTGCCACGCCTCGGCTCGATACGCGCGGTCCAGCAGGTCGAGCGTTCGCTTCTTCTCACTCATGCCGTGTGTCCTCCGCGGGTGCGAGCGTTGGTCACGGGTGGCGCAGCCCGCGAAACTCCGAACAGCAGCGTAGGTGGCCCCGCGCACTGGTTCAAGCCGCGCTCCCATGTGCCCGTCGCCGCGCCAGCAGTCCCTGGGTCGCGCCCTGCAGCAGGAGCAGTGCGGTGAGCGTGACCAGGATGCTCGGCGCCGCCGGCAGGTCGAGCGACACCGAGAGCAGGAGCCCGCCCACGCTGGCCAGGAACGCGAACGCCCAGCCGATGACCAGGGCCAGGCCCGTTCGCCGCGTGGCCAGCACGCCGGCCACCGCGGGGATGACGAGGAAGCCGAACACCAGCAGCACGCCGGCGATCTGCACGGCCGACGTGACCACCACGCCGAACGTGGCGTAGAAGAGGAAGTCCCACAGGAATATCTTCCGCCCTCGCGCCCTCGCGCCATCGGGGTCGTTCGTGATCTCGAAGAATGGCTTGCGCAGCCACACGTGCACCGCGCCGACCACGGCGTAGAGCCCGGCCACGATCGCGATGTGATGCGGCGCCACGGTGAACAACGAACCCACCAGCGTCTCCTTCAAGTGCTCGGGGCCCGTTGGCGTCTTTTCCAGCAACAGGAACGCCAGCGCCTGCGCGGTGGCGAACACGATCCCGATGAACGCCTCGAGCGGCGCGTGGCGCGCGCGACCGCGCAGCCACGCAAACAGCGCGGCGCCCACGAGCGTCATGCTCAGGGCGAGCAGGTAGGCCGCCAACTCGTCGTGCTCGTGGCCCAGCACCACCGACAGCGCCACGCCGAGCGCCGCCATCTGCGCCAACGCCAGGTCCACGAACAGCACGCCGCGACGCACGATGTGGAACCCGAGGTAGGCGTGGAACCCCGCCAGCACCAGTGCCGCGAGCGCCGCGGTCTGGAAGAACGGGAGCTGCATCGCGTCGAGCATCAGCGGGCTCCCATCAGTGCGGACAGAAGCTCGTCGAAGTGCCGGAGGTAGCTGCCGGCGGTCGGCGCGGCGCACGACGTGGGCTGCACGACCGGCCGCACGCCCGCCTGGCGCTCGAGGAACTTGCCGCCGTCTGTGGAAAAGTAGGGCTCCTGGATCAGCATCGCCACGCGAAGCACCTTGGCCTGTCGCACCAGCTCCGCCAGGTGTCGCGCCGTGGGCGGGATGCCCGGCACAGGCTCGACCGTGTTCACCACCTCCAGCCCAAACGCCTCGGCGAAATAACTCCACGAGCGATGGTAGGTGAACACCGCGCGCGAACGGAGTCCTTTCGCGACCTCCGCGTTCTTCAACCAAGTGGCCTGCGCCTCCTTTGCGAATGCGGCGGCGCGCGCGCGATATCCGACGGCGTTCGCGGCGTCGGCCGTGGCGAATGCTTCGGCGATGTTGCGCGCCGCCACCGCGCCGTTTCGCGGGTCGAGCCAATAATGCGGATTGCCGTCGGGGTGCACGTCACCCATCGAGGCGTCCACCTTGCCCGACGGCCTTTCCAGCACGGTCACGCCTCGTGAACAGTCCACGATCTGGAGATTGCGATTGCGCGAGCCGTCCACGATGGCCTGGGCCCACTGGTCCAACCCGAGCCCGATCTTCAGGTACACCTGCGCGCGCGACACCTTCACCATGTAACTCGGCAGCGCCTCGACGCGGTGCGGGTCCGACGTGGGTCGTGCGATGGCGAACACTTCCACCTGCTCGCCGCCGACGCTGGCCGCGATGGAGGCCAGGTCGTTCGTGGACGCCGCCACGCGCAACTTCGCCGCTGCGGGGGAGACAACAGTAAGCGCCATCGCGACCAGCGCCACGAGGATCCTCATGCGGATCATGGTCGCCTCCTTAGAATTGATGGGCCTTGTGCGGCCCCATGGAGAAGATGGCGCGCAACGTGAGTTGCTGGATGGGCTCGAAGGATGCGGAGGAGAACGGAACCGTGCCGGACCGCCGGAGGCGTCGCCAGTCGAGTCGGAAAACGGTGGTCTCTTCCATGAGCGCGAACCCTGCGAAGAGCCCCACGGCCGAGTGGTCATCGCTCGGAGCGTCGGGGTCCTGGTGTTGCTCCAGCGCCGCACCCACGTTGTAGCGTCGCGCCCAGTTATAGTCGGCGAACAGATAGCCGCCGCTGGCTGTAGTCCGGGTGCGCGTGTAGTTGGCGGCGACACTTTCCCAGCTCGCGTAGTCGCGCTCGAGATGCAGCACCTCGCCTTGCACGAGCAGGTACGCGTTCGCGTCCGTCCACAGCTTCGCCTTGAGATCGCCGCCAAGCACGCGCGTACGCGCGGCCGCCGCCACGTTATTCGTGCCCTGGGTGGCCGAGAAGCCCAACTCCACCCCGGAGCGGTCCCCCACCGGCGCGAACGCCGCCAGCCGGCCCACCCAGGCCGCGCGTGGCGCGAGCGAGGCGTCGCCGTTCTCGGGATCCTGGT
>JANNKI010000227.1:0-8019 GCA_031396225.1 bacterium
TTGGTCGCCACCGGCAGCGTCAACACCCTCTTTCATCTCGGCAGGTTGAACCTGATACGCGGTGATCTCGCCCGGGCGCAGCCGTTGCTGGACTCGGCGCTCGCAGGGATGAACGCGACGCTCGGAAGCGACCACATCGACCGGGCGCGCTATTCGACGGCGCTGGTGGCATTGTATGAGGCGCGCGGAGATGTTCGCCAGGCGGCCATGTGGAAGGTTAGGCTCGGGCGGTGAGCGCCACCGCCAGAACCGCCGCATCCGAAGGTCCCGAACGCATCCCCACCGTCATCGCCGACGAGTACGACGCCATCGCGCGGCGGATCGCAGGGCGCATGGCCGAGATCATCCGCGAGCGCAACGGCGCTGGTAAGCATGCCGTGCTGGGGCTCGCCACCGGCTCCACGCCGATCGGGATCTACCGCGAGCTGATCCGCTTCCATCGCGAGGAAGACCTCGACTTCTCGAAGGTCGTGACGTTCAACCTCGATGAGTACCACCCGATGGCCCCTGACAACCTGCACAGCTATCACCGGTTCATGCGGGAGAACTTCTTCGAGCACGTCAACATCGATGCGCGCAACGTGCACATCCCGCGTGGCGACCTGTCGCGGCACGAGATCGAATCTCACTGCCGCGACTACGAACGCGCCATCCAGGACGCCGGCGGCATCGACTTTCAGATCCTGGGCATCGGGCAGACCGGACACATCGGCTTCAACGAGCCAGGCTCGAGCGCCAGTTCGCGCACGCGCCTCGTCGTGCTCGACTCGATCACGCGGCGCGCGGCGGCGGCCGACTTCTTCGGCACCGAGAACGTGCCGGTCGAGGCGATCACCCTGGGGGTGGGCACCATCCTCGAGGCTCGCGAGATCGTCCTGGTCGCCACCGGCGAGCACAAGGCGGCCATCGTCAAGCGCGCGATCGAGGGCGACGTGGATCACAGCGTCGCCGCCACCTACCTGCAGCGACACCCGAACGTCACGGTGTACCTCGACCTCGCCGCCGCCGCCGAGCTGACCCGCGTCAAGACGCCCTGGGCGCTCGGCGAGCTCGCGTGGACCGGTCCCCTGGAGATCGAGGCCGTGGTGTGGTTGAGCGGCGTGACCGGCAAGTCGGTGCTCAAGCTGGACGACGTGGACTACCGCGAGCATCACCTGAGCGCGCTGCTACAGCGGCACGGCTCGTCCGGAGCCTTGAACGGCATCGTCTTCAATGCGCTGATCGCCAAGATCCGGGGACGCAGCAAGCTGCCGAGCCGGAAGCGCGTCGTGGTGTTCTCTCCGCATCCCGACGACGACGTGATCTCAGCCGGCGGAATCCTGAGGAAGCTTCAGCAGAACGAGAATGAAGTCCTCGTGGCCTACCAGACCTCCGGCAACATCGCCGTGTTCGACCACGAGGTCCGGCGCTACGTGGACTTCCTGCGCCGCACGGCTGGCGACTTCGGCTACGGAAACGAACGTCTCGCCCCGCTGCTGGGCGAGATCGATGCATTCCTGGCGCGCAAGGAACCGGGCGAGGTGGACAGCGACGCCGTGCTCTGGCTCAAGCGCCGCATCCGCGAGGTCGAGGCGATCTCGGCCATCGAGACGCTGAGTCTCAAGTCGGAGCAGGCGCGCTTTCTCAACATGCCGTTCTACCAGACCGGCAAGGTGCGCAAGGACCCGATCGGCCCGGGCGACATCCAGATCATTTTGGAGTTGCTCGAGGAGAAACGACCCGAGCTCATCCTGGTGGCGGGCGACCTGTCCGATCCGCACGGCACGCATCGCATGTGCAAGGAGGCGGTGGAGCAAGCGCTCGCGCGCTACGGCGGCGAGCCGCCGGAGGTTTGGTACTACCGCGGAGCGTGGCAGGAGTGGACGGTGTCCGATGCCGATCTGCTGGTGCCGCTCTCCGAGGAAGAGTTGCGGCTCAAGATCAGTGCGATCTTCAAGCACCAGAGCCAGAAGGACCGTGCGCCGTTCCCCGGCGTGGACGAGCGCGAGTTCTGGCAGCGCGTGGAGGAGCGCAATCTCGAGACGGCCCGATGGGTGGATCGGCTTGGGCTGCCCGAGTACTTCGCGATGGAAGCGCTGAAAGTCCGCGTGGGCCCGGCCTGATTGCTGGCAAAGTCCCGGACGGCGGCCCGCCGAGGTTGGTGGGCTCGCTGCTCGGACCCCAATCTCATCAACAAGAGGCTTTTGACGCGCACCACTCCCTTGCGCATCATCGCGCGGAACCGAGGAGGGGATCGAGCCTCCCTCCTGACGTCAGGGGAGGATTCCTGGCGGCGTCCCAGGCGAACCGGCAGTCCGAGCCAGGGAAAAAGCCGACCGTGGGAGCCATCATGTCGAACGACTTGTGCTTCGTACTGATGCCCTTCGGCCGCAGGCAAGGTGCAGCGGGCAGTTGGATCGAGTTCGATAGCGTCTACCGCGATCTCATCGCGCCCGCGATCAAGGACGCTGGCCTCGATGCCATCCGCGCGGATCAGGGGGAGCTCGGCGGAGTCAGTCACAAGCCGATTGTCGAGCGGTTGGTCCTGTGTCACTTTGCACTCGCGGATCTGTCAGCAGCCCGCGCCGAGGTTTTCTACGAGCTCGGCGTTCGGCATGCCGTCCGCCCAAACACCACCGTGCTGCTCCTCGCCGCGGGTGGGCGCCTGCCCTTTGATGTGCAGCACCTTCGCTGCATTCCCTACCAGCTCGGAGCCGACGGCCGGCCGCAGGATGTCGACCGCACGCGAAAGTCGATCGCCGACGCGCTACGCGCGGCCCAGTCTGCTGTCACCGATAGCCCCGTCTTCCGGCTCGTCGATGGTCTGCCGGCACCACAACTTGATGGCTCGAGATCAGACGTATTTCGCGAGCAATCGGGGTACAGCCAGGAATGGAGGGAGCGTCTTGCGCAGGCGAGAACTCGGAGAGAGGGCGGTCTCGAGGGGCTGCGCTCGCTCGAGGCTGAGCTGGGAGACGTCTCCGATGTAGACGTCGGAGTCGCGATCGAGCTCTTCCTCTCCTATCGCGCCATCGAGGCCTGGAAGGACATGATTCGGCTGAAAGACCTGATGTCCCGGCCGTTGCAGGAATCCGCGATGGTTCAAGAGCAGTTCGCCCTGGCGCTCAATCGCGACGGGCGAGGCGAGGATGCCGAACTCGTGTTGCTTCAGCTCATCGCGCGGCGCGACCCTTCGACTGAGACGTACGGTATCCTCGGCCGCGTTTACAAGGACCGCTGGCGTGCTGCGCTCCGAGCCGGCAAGGCAGTGCTGGCGCGAGAGTTCCTGGACGAGGCGATAGACGCGTACTTGAGGGGGTTTCAGGCCGACTGGCGCGATGCCTACCCGGGGATCAACGCGCTGACACTGATGGAGCTACGCGATCCACCCGATCACCGCAGCCGGGAAATCCTCCCGGTCGTCAAATACGCTGTGACGCGCCGGCTCGCCTCTGGCAGATCGAACTACTGGGACCACGCAACCCTGATGGAGCTGGCGGTGCTGGATGGCGATGAGGCCGCGGCAGGGGTTGCGCTGGTGGCTTCGCTGCTAGCGGTCCGCGAAGTCTGGGAGCCCGAGACGACGGCCCTGAACCTGGGCTTCATTCGGGAAGTCCGCGCTCGCCGGGGGGTAGATCCCTCGCTCGAGCGAACGTAGTCGGACAAGGGCTACTCGACCTTGGACGGCGCGCGTCGCAACGTCTTCATCAGTTTCACCAACGAGGACAAGCCACTGGTTGAACTGTTACGTGGCCAGGCCCAGAAGGAAGACAGCACCCTCGAGTTCAATGATTGGTCGCTGCGTGCGCCATTCGACAGCGAGCGGGCCGACGACATCCGTCAGGGCATCCGCGAGCGCATCCGGCAGGCGTCCGTGACGCTCGTCTACGTGTCGAACCACACAGCGAGGAGCGAGTGGGTGAATTGGGAGGTTGAAGAGAGCGTCAAACTCGGGAAGAAGGTGATCGGGGTTTACCAGGGAGAGATTCCACGGTCACTGCCGCCCGCGATCAAGAAGCACAGGATCAAAGTCATCGCGTGGAGCCACAAAGGCATCGCCAAGGCGCTGAAGTAAGTCATTGAAGTTGCCCCGGCTGCCTCGAGGTGTCCCTGCACCATGCACTGCGTTTCGTCCATGGTACGCGCCGGAGCTCAGGAGGGCGGGTCCCCGAGGGCGCTCGGGCGCTCGGGCGTTGGCGCTCGCGGTGCCGGGGTGGGCCGGGAGCGTCTTTTGAGGGAAACCTGCGGCCGGCCTGCGCCGTATCAGCCTCCGAGCGCTCGTCAGATGGCGACTGGAAACGCTGGCCCCGAGGCTTATAATCGGCGGCCACGGTACGTCGTTCACTCCAGCCAAACCGGTCGACTCCCCGCGGCGCGGTCAGGGTTCCGCCTGCTATGGAAGACAGAGTCCGCGGTCGTGACATCATCGCCCAGGTGGTCGAGAACATGCGCAGCCAGGGCGAGGAGCTGCGCTATTCCACGATCGTGCCGGCGGCCTATGACGTCTACGTTCACCCGGCCGACTTCCAGCGCCTCGAGAGCCTCGCCGGCGTGATCGCCGACCAGGCCCGGCGCGCGCTCGACGAGGAACTCGACAGGATCAACCGGGCGAGCCGGATCGAGGTTCGCGTCCGCGAGGCGCTGCGCCGCCCGCGCCTGCCCCACGAGCGGGCCGGCTCCGCGTGGGAGATCCGGCTGATCTCCGATCCCAATGACGAGCTGGCGCCCGGCGACATCCTGGTCGACTCGACGCTGGTCCTGCCCGAATCCGAGAGCCTGAGCGGCAACCGCACCCGGCGCATCGTCACCACGCGCCGCGGCGACCGGGTCGAGAGCCACGAGCGTCCCGCGATCGAGTCGGCCCCGCCTGCGGCGGAGCCGACCTCGGGCGCGCTCGCGACGCTCAACTACCGGGACGACAACGGCGAACACCTGTTCCGGATGGAGCGCTCCCAGGTTGTGGTGGGAAGGGGCGGGCCTGGCTACTGGGTCGACCTCAAGCTCAAGACCGTGCCGGACGTGTCGCGCGACCATCTGCGGCTGCGCTACGACGAGCCCGAGCGCCGCTTCTACATCAAGGACCTGAGCACGCTTGGCACCACCGTGAACGGCGCGGCGATCCCGTCGAGCATCGAGGTGCGCGACGGCGAGAGGGTCGACAGGAACCTCGAGGTGCCGCTGCCGTCCGAGGCCGAGATCGGGCTGGCCGGGGCGATCTTCATCCGCTTCCGCGCCGAGGTCCCGGCGTGAGCGTCCTCTTCTCGCTGCGCTGGCTGTTCCTCCTCCTGCTGGTCGCCGCGGTCGCGTGGCTATCCTGGAAATCGCTCAGACATGACGCTTCCTGACCGCCTGCACGACAACGAACCCTCGCCACCTGTGGTGGCACCGGTCGCCGCGCGCCCGGCTTCTCGCCGGGCCGCGATCCGCTCCGCCGGTGCGACGCACCGGGGGATGATCCGCGACCACAACGAAGACCGCCTCCACGTCGATCCCGAGCGCGGCATCCTGATCGTGGTCGACGGGATCGGCGGACAGGCGGCGGGCGAGACCGCGGCCGAGACCGCGCTCACCTTCTTGCGCTCGCGCCTCGAGCGCCAGACCGGGCGAGTCGAGGAGCGGGTGCGCGAGGCGATCGCGGTCGCCAACAACGAGATCGTTCGCCTCGCCGCCCAGAACCCGGCTTGGGAGGGCATGGGCTGCGTGCTGACCCTGGCGGTGATCGAGGACGGCATGGTTACCGTGGGCCATGTGGGGGACTCGCGGCTCTATCGCCTCGGGGCGGACGGCATGGTCAAGGTGACGCGCGACCATTCGCCGGTCGGGATGCGCGAGGACGAGGGCGAGCTGAGCGAGGCCGACGCCATGCGCCACCCGCGCCGCAACGAGGTCTACCGCTCGGTGGGCGCCCAGGAGCACACGCCGCTCGACGAGGACTTCGTCGAGGTGAGCCGCTTCCCATTCGATCCCGAGGGCGCCATCCTCCTGTGTAGCGACGGCCTCACGGACCTGGTCTCGAGCGAGTCGATCGCACGTATCGTGCGCGAGCACGCGGGGGACGAGCAGCGGGCGGTCGAGCGGCTGATCGAGGCGGCGAACGCGGCGGGCGGGAAGGACAACGTCACGGTCGCGCTGGCCGCCGGCGATCGGTTCGCGGCGGCACTCGGCGCTCGGCGCGAGCCCGACATGGGGCGTCGCGCTCTCACGACCGAGGCGCCGGGCGGGGCCATCGCAAGCCCGTCGCGCTCGCGTCCCGGCTACCTCTTCGCGCTTGGCGTGCTGGCCGGCGTCGCGCTGTTCTGGGGCTTCACCCTTCTCGATCGCAGTCCGGTCTCGTCCATCTCGCCGCTGGGCCCGGCGCTCCAGAGCACGCGCGCGCCGCGCGCATTCCTGGTGGGGCCGGGGCTCGAGTTCACCGGGATCGGCGACGCGCTCGCGGCTGCGCGCCCCGGCGACACCGTCTCGGTCGCACCCGGCGTCTATCGCGAGCAGGTGCGGCTCGAAGAGGGCGTGACCCTCATGAGCCGGGTAGCTCGCCAGGCGGTGCTCGCGCCGCGCGGCGAGGCCGCGGCGCCGCTGGTGGCGATCGTGGCCGAGGGCCTCTTTGCGGGGCGCATCGTGGGGTTCCGGATCGCGGCGAGCGACAGCGGTCCGCTCGACATCGGGATCCTGGTCCGCAACTCGCGGATCGCGATCGAGGACGTCGAGGTTTCGGGCGCGCGCGTCGCGGGCGTCGCCTTCCAGGGCCGCGGCGAGGCGGCGCTGCGCGCGAGCCTGATCCACCAAAACGCCGGCGCCGGAGTCACGATCACATCGCCCGCGGTACCGCGCCTGGGCCACAACCTGATCCTCGACAACGGCCGCGGCGCACGCCGGCCACGGGCCGGGGTCGAGCTCGAAGGTGGCGCCACGCCCGTGCTGGTGGGCAACGTCATCGCGGGCAACGCCGCCGAGGGCGTGCGCGGCGCGCCGAGCGCCATCCGCGCCGCGCTGCTCGAACACAATGTCTACGAGGCCTTCGGCCGCGCCAACCGGTCCGGCGCGCTTGGACGCTCGGAGCGCAGGGGCGGCCGATGATCGAGCGGCGAGCGAGCGCACCGATCGAAACACCGGCCTGCCTTGGGGAGGCCCGGTGAGTGTCCGCTATCACAGCATCGGACCCTTCGAGATCCTCTCGCGCCTCGGCAGCGGCGGCATGGCCGACGTGCTCAAGGCGGTGGACAGCCGGAACGGGCGCACCGTCGCGCTCAAGATCCCCAAGGCCGACCCGGGCGTGCGCGAGGCCGAGCGCGAAGGGGCGCTCATCCAGATGCGGCTCTCCGAGAGCGATCCGCGCGTGCCTCGAGTGTTCGAGATCGAGGAGAGCGTCGAGAACGAGATGTACATCGCGATGGAGTACGTCGCGGGCGAGGATCTGTCGGACCGCATCCGGCGCGGGCCGCTCGAGCCGCGCGAGGCGGTCCGGATCGCTGTCGAGCTGTGCGAGCTGCTCTGCACCGCCCAGAGCTTCACCCGCACCGTCGAGGGGCGCACGCACCTGGGGATCGTGCACGGGGACTTGAAGCCAAAAAACGTGCGGCTCGAGCCGGGCGGTGGCGTGAGGGTGCTCGACTTCGGCATCGCCAAGGCGCTCTCGCTCACGCGTCCGCTCACGCGCAACGAGTTCGGCAGCCTGCCCTACTCCTCGCCCGAGCGCATCGATTCCGGCAACGTGGATGCCCATTCCGATCTGTGGTCGGTCTCGGTCGTGCTCTACGAGATGCTCGCCGGAAAGCAGCCCTTCCGCGGCGAGAGCACGCGACGGCTGGAGGAGGTCATCCGCTCGCGCTCGCGCCCCGACGAGGTGCCCGCGGGCTGCCCCGAGTC
The DNA here is from genome assembly GCA_031396225.1 of bacterium. Lineage (GTDB taxonomy): Bacteria > Eisenbacteria > RBG-16-71-46 > RBG-16-71-46 > RBG-16-71-46 > JAIOPA01. Next base: position 7,843 of record JANNKI010000227.1, read on the forward strand.
GCTGGCGGCGGTGCTCCAGAAGGCTCTTGCGCCCACGCTCGAGCGGCGCTACGCGAGTGCGGCCGCGATGCGCGACGACCTGGCGGCCTTCCTGGGTGGACGCCCCACGCTGGCGATGGCGGACCTGGGGGCCACGGTGGGCTACGAGGAAACGCGCCGCACGGCGCTGTCGGCGAA
>JANNKI010000234.1:0-1953 GCA_031396225.1 bacterium
CACGGTGACCGTCTGCCTCTGCTCACTGGTGATGAACAGGTCGAACGAGGGCATGGCCGTGATCGCGGTGAGCTTGCCATTCAGGTTCTTGTTCACGATCAGCGCCCCGAGGTTCTGCGCTTCGGCACCCAGCGCCAGGCCGCGTGCCCAGAGCACGAATACTTCGGCGCCCGGGGTGATCTGCCCGGGGGGCGCAAGGTGCTTGACGCTCAGCTTGATCTGCATGTTTCCGTTCTTCGTCATGTTGAGGCGCGCCTTGCCCTGCGCCGCCGGGATCTCCGAACTGGGCCCGAGCCGGTACGTCGTGGCCGCAGTGGCGGTGGCCGCGCTGCCGGTCAGCAGCAGCACACACACCAGCAGTGCGCCGAATCCAGTTGCCCTGGAATGGACTCTCATCATGGCCCTATCCTTTGTCATGGGGGATGTCTCCAACGCTCGGGGAGGGCTTGAGCAGGCGGCGTAGTGCGCCGCGGGCGCTCCTCACCCCGGGCCTACACACGCGAGGGTCATGCCGTGCGCCCGCGGCTGGCGAAGTTGCCGCTAACTCCGCGTGGAAACCGGTGTTGGCAGGCAGCGGTTCGCGGCTTGGCACGGCGTCGGCATGTCGCGGCAGCGGCGTCCGCGGAAGTTCATGCACAGCCCGCGGCAAGAATTTCAATGCACGCTGGGGGATGACCGCGCCTGGCTGGGGCCCGCCAGGTCGGCGGACCCTGGGCGCCTCTCACCAGCGAGCGCGCACTCCTCGCGTGTCCACGTGCACGAACGGGCCGTGGGTGGGGTTCGCCGGGTAGGCGGAGAGGCCACCCGCGAGGTCGGGATGCCGAGCCTCGACGTCCTCCGCCACGGCAAACAGGACCCGCGCATCGCGGATCGTGATCTTGCCATCGCCATCCAGATCATCCATCACGTCGTCGCCGTTCGCATCCACGAACACGTCGGCCGCATCGCCGTACATGTGACGGCTCGCGCTGGCGCGGCCGCCCTTTTTGCCCACTCCCTGCTCGTTGTACTGCGGCGTGCGGAAGCCGGACATGACCCGCAGCGTGCCGGGAAGCCCCCTTCGCTCCAGTTCGTCGCCGATGAGTTCGAGCTTGTCCAGGAGCGCCACACGCAGCACGAGCACCTTCGGCCACACTTCCTGCTGGTCGTGCGTGAGGAAGTCACGCAGCTGGAACCGCTTCGACACCTGTGTCCACGCGTTCTCCGGGTTCACCGAGATGAAACCCGAGGGCGGGGCGTAGCGCTCATCGCGTGCGGCCGACCCGCGCGTCGGCCAGAGTCCCACCCGGTAGCCACTGACTCGCGCGCCCTTCATCACTCCAAAGGACTCCAGGGTCACCACCACGAGCGAGTCCCCGTCAGGCGCCGGCAGCCCCAACGGGTGAACGCCCGGCGCGCCAAATGAAGAACTGGCGAGACGTGACATGAGTGCGTGGCCCGGCGCCAGCGTGGCCGGCATCCCGATCAGGGCGCGTAGCTTACCGCTCGATCCCAGCACGTCTCGTATCAGCACATGCGTGCTGTCCTGCGGCGCCAGCTCCGATTCATTCGAGATCGTCGCACGCTGGAGCGCGGATCTCGCCACGGGCACGGCGAACAATGTGACGAGCCCACAGACCAGCGCGACGACCCTGCGCACGTGGTTCAAGAGCACCCCCCGGGCGCGCACCGACGTCGGTGCGCTGTGTGCGCTGTGTGCGCTTCGGGGTCGCTGAGTGACCGCGACCCCTCGATGCCGCAGAGCAGGACGCTAGGGCAACTCGGGTGCCGCAGGGGTGAACTCTAGGCAAAGACCCCAACACGCCGCAGGGCAGCGTGTTGGGGTCGGACCCGCTCAGTGCGCCGGGTCGCTTTCAGGGGGTCGGCTTACCGGCGATCGTGTCCTTTATCGTCGCCATCGTCATCCTCGTCTCCATCGTCTCCGTTACCGCCGCCATGTCCGCCAGGTCCACC
>JANNKI010000264.1:0-2006 GCA_031396225.1 bacterium
GGTGGTGCTGTTGCTGTTCGGCGGCACGACCGGTGGCGAGGGCGTGCGTGTGCTGTCCGCGCTCGCTGGCGCGGCCGTGGTTGCTGCGAACCTGGCGCCCCGTGCGGCCGCCGGCGTTCGGCCGTCGCGTGAGGCGGAGCCGCCCGTTTCACACGCCGCCTGAGTCTCTGGCGCGCCGCGACCGCGCCGGTTAGCTTCGCGGGCCGCGATCCACTCGGCTGCCCCGCCCGGAGTCCTCACGAAACGCCATGCACACGAACTCACTCACGGACCCGCAGGACCTGGCGCAGCTCGCCCAGCGCGGCATCGCGCCCGCCGAAGCCGAGCGGCAGTTGCGCTTGCTCGCGACACCTGCCGCCCGGATGGTGCTCGAGCGGCCCTGCACGCTCGGGGACGGCATCGAGCGACTCGAGCGGCCGCGAGTCGAGGCACTGCTCGCCGCGCACGCGCGCGCGGCGGCGGCGGGCCGCGTGAGCACGTTCGTGCCCGCCTCGGGCGCGGCCACGCGCATGTTCAAGGACTTGTTGATGGCCCAAGAGGAGCCGGGAGGGCTGCTGCCTGAAGTGCTACGCGCCAACCCCTCGCCGGTCGCGAGGGCAATGGTGAGATTCGTGGAGGAACTCCCGCGATTCGCGTTCGCCGCGGCGCTCGGCGAAAAGCTCCAGGCTCGGGGGCATGTGCTCGCCGACGTTCGCGAGTCCGGACCGTGGCGCGTGTTACTCGACGCGCTGTTGGCGGGCGACGGTCTCGATGCCGCGCGTGCCCCCAAGGGCCTGTTGCCGTTCCATCGCGAGTCGGGCGAGGTGCGCACGGCGTTCGAGGAGCACTTGATCGAGGCCTGCGCGCTGGCGAGCGACGCACGCGGCGAACGACGCCTCGACGTCACCGTCTCGCCCGAGCATCGCGAGGGCTTCGAAAACCTGCTCGGCGGGAGACTGGCGGCGCTCGCCGCACGTCACGGCGGAAACTGGAGCGTGCGCCTGAGCGAGCAGCACCCGGCCACCGACACGCTGGCGGGGGATCCCGTGGGCGGCGCATTCCGCGACGGGAGCGGGCGGCTGCTGTTCCGGCCGGCGGGACACGGCGCGCTGCTCCGGAACCTGGGCGAGTCGGGCCGCGACTTGGTGTTCCTCAAGAATATCGACAACGTCTCCGTTTCGCGCCTCCGGCACGAGACCGAGCGCTGGAGCCGGGCACTGATCGGGTGGGTGGGCGAGTTGGCCGACGGCGTGAAGCTCTGGTGCGGACGGCTCGAGCGTGGCGAGTCCGGCGCGCTCGAGGGCGCACGCGTGTTCGCGCGCGGCGAACTCGGGCTCGCGTCGACCGAACGAGCCGGCCCCGCCGACCTGGCCGCGATGCTCGATCGACCGGTGCGGGTGTGTGGCATGGTCGCCAACACCGGCGAGCCGGGCGGTGGGCCGTACTGGGTGCGGGACGCCCTCGGCGTCACGCGCCAGATCGTGGAGTCGGCGCAGGTGGACCTGTCCGCGCCGGCGCAGGCCGCGGTGTTCCGCTCCGCGACGCACTTCAATCCCGTGTTCCTGGCCGCGTCGCTGCGCGACGCGCACGGGGAGCCGCACGAACTCGCGCGCTTCATGGACGAGGCGGCGGTCATCGTGGCGCGCAAGTCCCATGGCGGGCGCGAGCTGTTGGCGCTCGAACGACCCGGACTCTGGAATGGCGCCATGGCGCACTGGCACACTCGCTTCGTCGAGGTGCCGCTCGCGGTGTTCAATCCCGTGAAGACGGTGTTCGACCTGTTGCGCCCCGAGCACCAGGGCGACTGACGCGTCAGCGCGCAGCGAGCAGCACGAGCGATCGAGGCGGGAGGGAGAGCACAGCGCTCGCCGACGTTCCTCCCCGCCCGGAGGGCGCGGAGCGTGGGATGTTGGCGAGAGGCGTGAAGTCCGCGGGGGGCGACGCCGCGGTGTCCACCACGTCGTGCCACGCGCGGCCCGCGGGCGCGGCCGGTAGCGCGAAGCGCTCCGGCTCGAGTTCGCCATTCA
>JANNKI010000299.1:0-8306 GCA_031396225.1 bacterium
CCCATCGGCGATGCCTCGAACACATTCGCACCTGGGCTTCAGGACGCACAGGTGGCGCGCGTCCCGAAAGAGCGGCGTTTCTTCGTCGGTGGCGTGAACTCGTTGCGGGGCTGGGGCGAGAACTCCATCCCGGGCGACGGCGGGCTCGCCATGCTGCTCGGCAACCTCGAGATGCGCATTCCGCTCTGGGGCCCGCTCGGCGCCGAGGTGTTCCTGGACGCCGGGAACGTCTGGGCGCGCCCGGAGCACCTTCGGCTCGCGAACTTCGTCGCGCCCTGGGACGCTCGCCGGGGCGCGCCGGGCGATCTGCGCTACTCCTACGGGGTCGGGGCACGGCTCCTGCTACCTTTCGGCCCGCTGCGCATGGACCTGGCCTGGAGCCGGCATCCCGAGTTCGTCGGCTCGAAGGTGGGCGGCAGACAACAGCCGTTCGCCTTCCAGTTCGCCATCGGACCGAGCTTCTGACTCAAACGTGACATGAGCGACGAACGACCCACCCCGGACGAAACGCCTGAGCATCAGGGCGTCGTGGAGACCCTCCGAGAAGAGATCGAGGAGGTCGTCGAGCATGTCCCGGAGCCCGTGCGCTGGACGATCGGCAAGCTCACGCGACTGGTGCTGCTCGTGGCGGCGGGCGTGCTCGTGCTGGCGATCGCGAGCGCCGTCCTGTACTTCGTGAACCGCACCGAGCTCGTGGCGCGTGAGCTGTCGCTACTGCTGAATCGTACGCTTCGCGAGCACAGCGACCTCGTGCTGGAGATGCGCGACATCCGCGGCAACCCCTTCACCGGCTTCCGCGCGATCGAACCCCGCGTACGCTTCCGCACCGGTGAGTTGCTGCTCGAGGCGAAGGAGATGCGCGTGGACTACTCCGCGTGGGCGCTGGCGCGGGGACAGTTCGGCGTGATCGACGTGACGCTTGATCGCCCCCGCGTGGTGCTCGTGGGGGCGGATGGCAAGTGGCGCCTGCCGGTGTGGCGATCGGACCCGAGCCGGCGCCGGCGCCGGGGCGCGCCGCGTCCGGTGCAGGTGCAGTTGCACGTGCGCGGCGCTGAGGCGATGACCCCCATGCCCTATGGCGCGGTGTCCGACGTGGACGGGGACCTGGTCGCCAACCTGGGCGCGCAGACGCGCGTTCGCCTCGAACGCCTCCAGTGGAAGCGCGGGCCGTGGGACAGCCGACTGGAGAAGCTCACGGCCGACCTGAACGCCGACACCAGCGGCGTGCGTTTGCGCGTGACCGAGCTTCGCACGGCGGACCTCGAGATGCGCGCCGAGGCCAACTGGCGGGGCGGCGACCCCGTGCGGCGAGCGCACGTCACCGTGGGCCGTGTACGGTGGCAATGGCTCGCGAAGGTCTTCGACAATGCCTCGTTCGACGTGCCGGGCGAGGGCGCATTCGTGCTCGATGCACGCGGCGAGAAGGACTGGCGCGGAAGGTTCCGCTCCACGTTGGAGTGGGACGGTCTCGCCGCGGAGGGCAGCGGCCTCGCGCGGTGGAACGGCACGGAGCTTGCGCTCGACTCGCTGCGGGCGCTCTCGGCGGCGGGCGATCTCGTGGGCACGCTCCGCTGGGCGCGGGCCGGGTGGACGATCAGTGGGGACGCGCGGGGCGCGGACCCGGCCAAGTGGCAATTCCTCCAGCTCGACGGCTGGCCGAAGGGAGACCTGAACGGGTGGTTTCGCTACCAGGTGGACACGCGCAGCGTTCCGCGCGCGCTTCTCGAAGCAAAGCTCGGCTCGTCGGAGTGGCAACGTTGGCGCGTCGACACCGCGCTCGTGAGAGTGGACTTCCCGGCCAGTGCCCCGGATTCATTCCGCGTGCTGGGGCGGCGCCGCGGCGGGCAGTTCACGCTGCACGGCCGCACCGGGCGCAACGGTACCTGGAGCGGGCCGTGGACGGTGCGCGATCTGCCCCTGGAGGAGTGGCCCGACGGCCGGGCCACGGGGCTCACGGGCTTGCTCGAGAGTGCGCAGGGCACGGTGGAGAGCCGCGCGGGTGGGCTATGGGTGACGGGTGCGCTCATCGGCGCCGACACGCGCTGGGCCTCTGCGAAGTTCTCGCACTGGACGCTCAGTGACGTGCGCGGGCGACTGTTGCCCACACCCGAGCTGAGTGCCCGGGCCGAAGCGCAAGACGGCACGTTCCTCGGCGTCCACCTCGACCACGCGGCGGCGCCGATCACGCTCGGCGACCAGATCGTGCACTTCATGCCGCTCACGGCGCAGGCCGGGGACACCACGATCGCCATGACCGGGAATGCGACCTGGAACGAGGCGGCGTGGCGGATGACACTCACCTCGGCCGAGGTGGCGAGCGAGCAGTTTCACTTCGTGGCCGAACCTCCAGTTCGGCTCGCGGGCGATGCGAGCGGCGTGGTGTTCGAACGGCTTGCCGCCAACGACCGCGAATCACACGTGGAGGCGCGCGGCCGTTGGGCGTCGCCGGGCGGGCCCTACGACTTCGAGTTCACCGGCGCGCGACTGGACCTCGCGCGGGTGGGTTTCCCGCGCGACTGGGGCCTCGGCGGGCGTGCGGACGTGAGACTCACCGTGCAGGGACGCTCCGGCGACCCACGCTGGCGGTTCGAGGGGCGCGCGGGCCGACCGATGTTCGACGGGCATGCGGGCGACTCGCTGTCGCTCGTGCTGGCGGGCGGGCCGCACCGGCTGGAACTCGCGGACGGACGATTCTCGCTCGGCGGCGGCTCGTTCCGGGCCGCGGGCGCGGTGGAGCGCACGCCCGCGGCGTTCCCGGACTCGCTGTCGCCCACGGCGCTGGTGCGCTGGCTGCGCGACGCGGCGTCGTGGCGTGGTCACGCCACCGCCGCCTCGTTCCCGGTGGCGCCGTTCGCGGGGCTCTCACCCCAGGGCCTCGGCTGGGACGGCGCGGTCTCGGGCACGCTCTCGCTGTCGGGACGTCCCTCCGCGCCGATAGTCGACGTGCAGGCGCGCGCCGACCGCTTCGGCTGGCGCGACATCCGCGCCGAGCGGGTGGACGTGCGCGCGCGCTATGCGAACGGCCGACTCGAGGCACATGACGTGACCGCGCGCATGCAGAACGTGGAGTCCACCGCGCGCCTGAGCCTGCCGCTCGACCTGGCGCTAGGCCGGCCTCCAAGCGTGCCCGACGCCGAGGTGCGCGGTCGCATCGACATCCCGGCGGGGGACCTGCAAGTGCTGCCCATCATCCTGCCGCAGCTGCAGTCCGCGCGCGGCAAATTCGAGCTCGGCGCCGACATCGGGGGCACGACGCGCTCGCCGCGCCTTGCCGGCCGGGCGAGCATCCGTGACGGAGTGGTGCGGCCGATCAACCGCAGCGAGGTCATCGAGGGGTTGGGCGCCGAGCTCCACTTCGATCAGTCGCGCGTCACGCTCGACACACTGTGGGCCCGCCAGGGTCGCACCGGGCGGCTGTGGTCGCGCGGCACGTTGCAACTCGACCGCGGACGGCTCCAGCACTATCGGTTCGGGCTTACCATGCGCGACTTCGCGGCCGCGGAAGAGGGGCTCTACGCGGTGTTGTTCGATGGCGACTTCGTGGTGAGCGACGGCCCGCTCGTGGGCGGCGAACGCCTCCCGCAAGTCACCGGCCAGGCGCACCTCAAGCGCGGCGTCATCGAGTTCGACTTCGCGAACCAGTCCGAGGTGCAGAGGCGCGCCGCCACGACACAGCCGCTCTACTGGACCTATCGCATCCAGGCCGATGCGACGAACAACCTGCGCTGGCGCACGTCCGATGCCGACATGGAGTTCGACGTGGACCTGGACCTGCAACAGACGGCGGATTCGCTCATCATCTACGGGGAGATGCACGCACTGCGCGGCACCTATTGGTTCCTGAGCAACCGTTTCCGCATCCTCAACGCCGACCTCATGTTCGACAACCTGCAGGGCGTGGACCCGCTGCTCGACATCGCCGCGGAGACCAAGCTCCGGCCGGTCGTGGCCGAAGCGCAGGGGCAGGCGCCGCTCGAGACCATCACGGCGCAGCTTACGGGTCGCGCGAGCAAGCCGGTGATCTCGCTCACCAGCAGCAACAGCGACGCCGACCAGCGCAGCATCCTCGACGGATTGACTCGCGGCAGCTACCGCGACAACTCCGGCAGGGCCTCGGCATCGCCCATGCTCGACAACTACGTCACGCGCCAACTCAACGCCCAGCTCTCGGCCGGGCTGTCCGAGTTCTTCCGCGGCGCCATCACCGACTGGGAGGTCCAGCGCGATCGCGGTGGCGTGCTGTCGGGAGAGGGCGCCCTGGTGGTGGGCGTGGGCTCGCAGCTCACCGATCGGCTCTCGCTCCGCTACCGACAGCGCGTGCCGGTCGCCGACAAGCCCACGAACACGTCCATCCGGCTCGACCCGACGAACCTGTTCGAGCAGAACGTCGAGGCGGAGTACCGAATCAATCGCTTCATCTACGTGACGAGTGGCGTGTCGCGACGTCGGGGGACGCTCGGGAGCCCGTTGCAGCAGAACACCGACTTCAACGTCAACCTGAAGGCGCGCTGGGAGTATTGATCGTGGCGACGGTGGGGGGCAGGGAACGGAACCGGGGAGCACGGTGTACATTGGGGGAGCCGCGTCGGGAGCGGCGACCCGGGAAGAAAGGACCCGTCGCATGATGGCTCGTCGGTACCGTTTCACGCGCGCGACGCTGTGGCTGGCCGGTCTGGTGATGTTCGCTGGCGTGGCGCACGCCCAGTACTTCGGTCAGAACAAGGTGCAGTACCGCGACCACGACTGGCACTCCATCACCTCGGACCACTTCGAGGTCTACTTCGACTCCGGCGCCGACAGCCTGGCCATGCGCACGCTCGACCTGGCCGAGAAGACGCAGGCGGTGTTCACCAGGCGCACCGGGCACACGCTCAGCAAGCGCATCCCCATCATCCTTTACGCCTCGCACCACGAGTTCAGCCAGACCAATGTCACCAGAGGCCTGATCGACGGGTCCACCGGCGGTTTCACCGAGGCGCTGCGCGATCGCGTCGTGGTGCCGTTCACGGGCTCGTACGAGGACTTCCGCCACGTGCTGGTGCACGAGCTGGTGCATGCGTTCCAGTTCGACATCTTCTACAACGCGCCGGGGGTGTCGCTGCTCTCGGGCCAGGGCCTGTTCCAGATCCCGCTGTGGTTCGCCGAGGGCATGGCCGAGTACTTCTCGCTCGGCATGGAGCCGGTCGCGGAGATGTTCGTGCGCGATGGCACGCTCACGGGGTACCTGCCCCCGCTCGAGCACGCGGGCGGCTATCTCGTCTACAAGATGGGCCAGTCCGCCGTGGAGTTCCTCATCGTGCGACACGGAGAGGAGCGGTTCCGTGACCTGCTGCGGCGCGCGCGCCAGATGCACAACTTCGAGCGGGCGTTCCAGCGCACCTACGGGCTCTCGACGCGACGCTTCGACGAGCGCTGGCGGGAGATGCTCCGCAAGCGCTACTGGCCCACGCTCGCGAAGCTGGATCACCCCGAGGCGTTCGGCCGCCGGCTCACCGATCACCGGCGCGACGAGAGCGCGTTGAACTTCTGGCCGTCGGTCTCGCCGCAGGGCGACCGCGTGGCGTGGTTCAGCGACCGCCGGCAGTACACCGACGTGTTCCTCATGTCGGCGTTTGACGGCCGGGTGTTGCGCCGCGTGGTCCGCGGCGAGCGCAATGTGGCATTCGAGGCGTTCCCCCTGCTGCGCACTTCGATCGCGTGGTCGCCGGACGGGAACCGCCTCGCGTTCGTGGCCGGGAGCAAGGGCCGCGACCGGCTGTATGTCGTGGACTCGAACGACGGGAAGGTGCTCGAGCGCCTGGACGTGCCGTGCGACCAGGTGTCGTTCCCGGCGTGGTCGCCGGTCTCGGATTCCATCGTCGTGCTGGGATTGACGAAGGGCCGCTCGGACCTGTGGCTCGTGCACGCTCGCACCGGTGAGTCGACGCGGCTCACGGATGACGCGTGGGACGAGAAGGAGCCCGCGTGGACGCCGGACGGAAAGCGCATCACGTTCGCGTCGGATCGGCTTGCACCCGTGGTGCTGCAAGCGGAGCGTCCCCGGACGGGCTTTGGACGCTACGGGCTCTACGAGTACGAGCTGGATTCGCGCGCGACGCGACTTCTGCTCGACACCGCCGGCGACGACCACGGGCCGGCTTGGTCGCCCGACGGCCGCCGGCTCGTGTTCATCACCGATCGGAGCGGATCCCCGAACCTGGCGCTCTATGACGTGGCGGACAGCAGCATCACGCAGCTCACCGATCTCACGGGCGGCGTGCAGTCCGTGTCGTGGTCGCGCCAGAACGACCGACTGGTGTTCGCGGCTTTCGATCGCGGCGGCTACGACATCTTCTCCGTGCAGGAGCCGCTCACCCTGGACCCCGTGGTGAAGCGCCTGCGGAAGAACGCACCGGCCTCGGTATTGACGCTGGACCAGGCCCATGCGGAGCCGCCGGCGACCCCCGCGGGGGATCCGCCCAGCGCGGCGCTCACCGCGGCATGGCCGGACTCGCTCACCACGCCCGATACGACCTCCGCGTACGGCGGTCGGCACGGCACGCGCCCCGGCGGCTCGCGCGGCCCGCTCCGACCGGTGGCCGCGGAGCCCCCGCCGTGGGACGGCGGCGGATTTCCCACGCCGGCCCCGATGCCGCTCGCGGCGGACACGCTGCGCGCGATGCGCCCGGCTCTCACGCCGCTCCACGAGCGCGGTGGCCCGTTCGCGCTCTCCGACAGCGTGCTGGGACAGAAGCCCGCGCCCTACCGCTGGCGGCTCGCCCCCGAGGCCGTCCAGGTCGGCGCGCTCGCCGCGAGCAGCTTCGGCTTCGCCGGCTCCACGCAGATCGTGTTCAGCGACTTCCTCGGCGACCACAGCCTCTATTTCGCGGGCGACGTGTTCTCGAATTCCATCTCGGACGCCAACGCGCTGCTGCTCTACAACGTCCTGCCCGCCCGGCTCGACTGGAGCGTGGGCGTGTTCCACTTCAAGAACTACTTCCAGTCCCGCGTCACCACGCTGGGCCAGCAGCTCGGCAGGGCCGAATTGTTCTCGGCGCGCACGTTTGGCGCGCTCGCCGGATGGAGCTACCCATTCGATCGCTTCCGGCGCGTGGAGGCCCAATTCACGCAGATGTTCGTGGACGAGCAGTTCTTCGAACAGCAAGGCAATGGAGTCATCGTGGCCACGAGCCGCGAGTACCGCTCGGCGTCGTCGCCGTCGTTGTCACTGGTAGGTGACAATTCGCTGTTCGGCTCGAGCGGGCCGGTGAATGGCCGGCGCTGGAACGTCAGTTACAGCCCGGCGTTCGCGTGGTTCCCCAACGGGCTCTCGTACCACACCGGGACGTTCGACGTGCGGCGATACTCGGACCTCACGCACGGCTACTCGTTCGCCACGCGGTTGCTCGGCGGCGCGAGCGGCGGACGCGACCCGCAGGCGTTCCGCGTGGGCGGGTTCTCCACGCTGCGCGGCTTCCCCGACTTCGACCTGATCGGCACGCGGCTCGCCATGGTCAACGCCGAACTGCGCTTCCCATTCGTGGAGAACCTCGGAGTGGTGGGGCCGTTGCCGCTCGGCAATCTGCGGTTCCGCGGCGCCCTGTTTGCGGACCTGGGCACGATCTGGAACGAGGGCACCACACCGCGCTTCTGGACGCGCGACGAACGTGGGCGACATCTGCGTGATCCGTACTTCGCGTTCGGCACGGGCATCCGCTCGTGGCTGCTCGGACTCCCCATGAAGCTGGACGTGGCGTGGGCCACCGACCTGGACCGTATCGCCCGGCCTCGCTGGCACTTCAGCATCGGGCCGGAGTTCTGACGCGAGTTGGCCGGGCGACCTGACCCGGTCCCGGGTCAAGTCCCCCTTGGCCAGGCCGATACTGCATACGGTAGGATGGCTGACACGGAGGGGGTCGCGCGCAGGGCGAATCCGTGCCTTGCGGTGGCTCCATGCCCCTCAACCGATCGCGACGGGTGCTACTCGTCGTGGTCTTCCCTGGGAGTCCCGTATGACCTCGCCTCGCAACCTGGCGCGACTCGATGTGAGCGCGCGCCAACCCCGCACGTTCGACGCCCCGCGTCTCCCGGACGGCCATCGAGCCCCGGTGAGCAGCTACTTCGGGCGCCATGTCCTCGACCTGATCAAGCTGCGGGAGCGGCTGCCGCGTGAGGTGTACAACGCGCTGCTCTCCACGCTGCGGCACGGCACGCCGCTCACCCGCGAGGTCGCCGACACGGTGGCCTCGGTCGCGCGCGACTGGGCGGTCTCGCACGGCGCGACGCACTTCACGCACTGGTTCCAGCCCATGACCGGGTTGACCGCC
>JANNKI010000338.1:0-7357 GCA_031396225.1 bacterium
CGGGAAGTGCACACCCACGCCGCCGGCGAGCCCCTCGGTGTCGTAGTTGAACGCGTAGCCGCCGCGCAGGAACAGGTACTTGTGGAACGAGTACTCGGCGCCCACGTTGACGCGCTCGGAATTGTCCGGCGGGTGCGAGAATTCGAACGAGCCCACGAGCTTCTGCTCGGCGCCCTGCAGCAGCGTGGCAGACGTGCCGACCCGGAAGATGGACGGGATGCGCGCCTCGCGCTCGATGAACTTCTCCGTCGAGCCGATGTTCTGGATGGCCATGCCAATGCGCATCCCCGCGGCGCCCACGTCGTAGAGCGTGCCGAGGTCCACCGAGAACGTCTGCTGCGACAGGTCAGCCAGCCCTGTGTTGATCATGTTCGCCGTGAGGCCAGCACTGAACTTGTCGGTGAACGACCGGGCGTACGTCACGCCGGCTGCGAGCATGCCGGCATCGAACGTCTGGCCGGTGCCGAACGGTTGGAACGCGGTCGTCACTTCCATCGGCTGCATGGTGAGCGCACGCGCGTGCACCGCGAAGGCGCCAGGGATCTTCTTCATGTGGAATACGTAGCCGACCTGGTCGTAGGACAGATCCGCGGGCCAGCTCGCGTGGTTCAGCGACAATTGTGACTTGTCTGGATCCACGCGCGCGATGCCAGCCGCGTTCCAGAACACGGATGTCGCGTCGTCCGCCATGGCCACGAACGCTCCGCCCATGCCGGCGCCGCGAGCGCCCACACCGATCTTGAGGAACTGCCCGCCGAACGTTCCGACCTTCTCGAAAATGTCGGCGTGCGCGAGTCCCGGCAACAGCAGCGCCGCGAGTCCCGCCAGCGCGATCAGTCTCTTCACGGTTCTTCCTCCTTGCTTCGTCACGGTCAGCGGATGACGACGAACTTGCCGCGCTCGGTGCCGCGGCTTGACTCTACGGTGAACAGGTAGATTCCGCTCACGATGTCCTGGCCGTTGCGCGAGATGAGGTTCCAGCGCGCCTGACCGTCGCTCGCCGTATCCTGTTGCTTGGTCACATTGTTGTGGGCATTCCCACGACTGTCGATGACGGTCGCGGTGCGCAATGAGGCATCCACCGCGTCACCGGACGTGATCGTGTTCACCAGATCCCCGGACAGCGTGAAGATCTTGATGGCCCACTTGCCCGTCGGAAGCCCCAGGAAGTCGATGTGCGTTCCGGTGGGGTCCGACGCGTTCGGAGTGAGGTCCCAGGCCGAGGGTCGCTCTGCGATCACTCGCAGGCCGCGATAGGGGTTCGGCACTACCCACACGCCGCGATTCGTGGTCACCTGGGACTGTGGCACGACGCCCTCCGCTTCGACGGCAGCGCGCCGGCCGGCCAGCTCGACCTTGCCCTGGCCCTGCCCCGTGGAGTCCTTCGCGGACACCGAGTAGAAGTAGAGGAAGCCGTTCTTGACGCTTCGGTCCACGTAGCGGTACCGGCCCACGGGGTAGCGCGTCCGACCCTCTTTCTGCGCAGAGGAGCCCAATGTGAGCGCCGAGTCCGTGACGCAGTTCGGGTATCCGACGCACAGCACGGTCGGATCCGGACGAATGACGTCGCCGCTCTGGACGTCCCACAGGTCACCGCGCTCGAGACAGATCCGGGCGGAATCATTGAGCTGCGGGACGAAGACCTTCGGGCACTGCAGCGTTCCGCCCTCGTCACGCAGGTTGTTATCTGCATGATTGAAGAAACGATATTCGGCCAACAGCGTCCAGTCGTCCTCGGCCGGGCCGCTGGAACCCACCGGGCGCGTCCAATCCGAGACCTTCCAGATCTGGTAGGCGCGGAAGTCGAACCAGCCGGTCTTGGGATCGGGCGAGACCTCGGACAGGTTGTCCCACGCCAGCGTCACCATGCCGTCGCCGGATGGCGCGAAGCGGCGGTCCGGATTGTCCGAGTAGTTGTAGGTCACGCCGAGATTCGAGTTGGGGCTGGGCGGCGGCGATTCCGCCAGCCAGGTGCGGTGGAAGAGCCCGCCCAGTTGCGAGGAGAAGGCGCCCGTGCAGTAGCTGCAGTCGAAGTCGAACCACTCGTAGCGCTGGTCGTCGACGAAGCGAGGCGCCGGATCGTGGGCCTCGCATCCCTGCGCCTGGAGCACCTGGCCAGGCGGCGCCTTCAGCGCCGTCTCGCGGCCGGGGAAGTCGGTGAGCAAAGGCCACGGACGCGACTCGTACGCGCCCTCGAACGCCAGCTGCGCCGCGATGGCGTTGTCGAGCGCCGGGTAATTGGCGATCAGGTCGGTCCCGCTCGGGATACCGAAGATCTCCTCCTGCGTGACCGGGTCGCGGCCGATCCCGGTGGCCATCGCCTGATAGTCCGCGGCGTACGCCAGCGCGTCCCGCAGGTTGCCGGGCTTCACACCGATCGCGATCGTGCACTCGAGCTCGGCGTTCGGCTGCCAGTGCAGCCACGGGCCGATCGAGGCCCACGCGGTGTAGTCGCTCCGCTGGTCACCCGGAACCTGGTTGATGAAGCCCATCAGGGCCGGATTCGTCACATCGGCCGAAACGTTGTCGACCCCGGTCATGAGCTCGAAGCGCTGCTGGTCGATGATCGGATTGCCGCCCTGCACGTAGGGGGTCCCCACCGGGAACGAACGGTAGGCGCGGAATCCCACCTTGCGCGGACCGTTCTCGCCCATCGGATCGATCGAGTGGTCGATAAGCAGGAAGTGCGGCACGCCCAGCGTCTTGTTCTCATCGCCATCGTCGTCGGCCACCGCGAACCCCTGCACCGTGACCGTGAAGCGCGGGCACAGCGCGGAATCGCTGTCCACATCCGGCACGTCGGGACGCGTCCCCTTGTTCTGGCGGCGCAGGTCGGTGTCCTTGGTCTCTACGAGGAAGCGGCCGAATGGGAACTGCGGGACGTCGAAGTCGTCGCTGAAGAAGTTCGACTTGTCCAAGGGACCGCAGTCCATGTCCACGCGAAAGCCGATCGCGACCGAGTCCAGTTCGTGTCCGGAGCGGTTGAAGAACTTCCAGTTCACGATATTGAAGTCGGTGAAGCCGGGAATGGAGTAGGCCCACGCCGTCTGCCGGCACTCCACGCCAAGCGGCACGTGGCGTTCCGCCGCCGCGGCGGCGATGGCCTGCGGTGTGTCGTCGCGGATGACGCAGGAGTACATCTGCTGGCCGATCGCCGCGAAGTCCTCGTCGATGCGGCCGTCGCCGTCGTTGTCCCGCCCGTCGAGGAAGTCCTCGTCGTACAGGCCAGAGCCGGTGAGCGGATCGTTGTCACCGTCGTCGTTCGTGAAGCGTACGCCGTTCACGATGCCGTCGTAGCCGCGGTACACGCGGTCCTCGGGATCGAGCGTGGCGGGACGCCACTCCTGGAGCAGACTGACGCGACGCACGGCATTCGGGTCCGTGGCGAACGGGTTCACCGCTCCCAGCCCGATGCCGCAGAAATTCATGTACTCCACTGCCGATGCGCCCGGCCACTGGCAGGAAGGATCGCTCGAGACGTTCGTGAACGGGTTCCCGACCAGTCCATTGTTCGTGACCTTCATCACGACATTGCCGACATTGAGCACCGAGACCCCGGTCTCGAAGATGTTGGGAATCGCCATGGGCCCCGCGCCACGCCGCCCGGACCCCGACGACTGGGTTCGCGAGAAGACCTCTTCTTCGTAGCTGCGCAGGTCCATCGCTTCAGGGTCGTCCGGACGAAGTCGCGACCAGGCCGGCGTCGCAAACGCGCACGCCAACGCCAGCAGCCACAGCCCCCGCACCCCCCATCTCGTCGTCAGGCTCATTCCTGCACGCTCCTTCATAGCCCCGGTACTCATCATCAGAAGGTGACGCTGATGCCCATGCGGACGTTGCGGCCCTCTTCGAAGACGCGCGGGTCACGCAGGGAAACCCAGTCGAGGATGTTGTCGCCGTTCACGTCCTGCAGGTAGGCGCCACCCGTGCGGCCGGTCTCGGTGTAGTAGATCGTGTAGTCGTCGCCGGCTGTGTTGACGAACGGGCTGCGGCCGCCGAGCGTGATGGCCTGGATGTTGTCTGCGTCGAGCACGTTTCGGGCGTCCATGAACACCGTCACGCTCTGGCCCCAGATCTTGTAGAACTTGTCGGCGTCGAGCGTGAGCCGAGCCTGCGAAGGCTGGCGGCGCGAGTTCGTGAGCGCCGGGTCCGGGCGCCGATCGTTGCGGAATGCCGGCGTGAACGGGAAGCCCGAGCCGTACGTCCACAGCATGCGCAGCCCCCACTTGCCCGGGTCGCGGATCGTACTGGCCACGCTCACCGTGTGCCGCTGGTCCCAATTGAGCGGCTGCTCGCTGATGGGCAGGTAGAGCCGTCCGCCGTTGAAGAACTGCAGCGCCGTGTTCGGGTCCGACGCCACACCCGTGGCGATCGAGTACGTGTAGTTCACGTCCGCCGAGAACTTGTGGCTGAAGCTCTTGATAAGGCTGGCCTCGAAGCCGCGAGCCGAGGCGTAGTCGCCGTTGAAGAACACATTCACCAGGTTACCGGCCTCGTCGCGCTCCTGCCGCACCGTGATCAGGCCATAGATGTCCTTGAAGAACACGGAGAACTGGCCCGAGATGTCCTTCGTGAACAGGTGCTGCACGCCGGCCTGGTAGGCGATGTTCGTCTCGGGTTCGAGGTCGGGATTGCCCTTCACGCCCACGGTCGAGCTGATGCCGCGGTTCTCGAAGATGAACGAGCGGGCGGGCGTCTGGTAGGTCCAGCCGTAGTGGAAGCTGAGCACGTCGCGGTCCGAGACCGGGTAGGCGATGCCGAGCCGCGGGCTGAACTGCTGCTTGTAGCGCTTACCGCTCTTGAGGTCGATGTCAGAGATCTGCGCGCCCGGCGAGAAGAAGTCGAAGCGCAGCCCGGCATTCAGCACGAGGCCCTCGAACTCCCAGCGATCCTGGACGTACGCGGCGCCTTCAGGGTTGAAGTTCACGAAATCCGAGCGCGTGCCGCCGGGCAGCCCGTTGCTCTCGTTGTTCGGCGAGGTGAGCGACAGGTTCTGCACCCGGTTGTACTTGGCCTCGATGCCGGTCTTCCACGTGTGCTGCTTCCAACGGCGCGTGGAGTAGTCCGTCTTGACCGTGTTCACCCGGGTCTGGCGCCGGAGGTAGGTGGGCACGTCTCCGTGCGTGGCGAAGTAAGGGTTGTTCTCCGTCCCGAAGCCCAGATTGCCGCTCCAGTAGAACGGGTTCTGGATCCAGTACTCCCACGGTTCCTTGCCGCCGACGCTATTGCGCGTGCGGAAGTCCAGCGACGCCATGCGCGTCGTCCACACGCTCTTGTCGGAGAGCTGGTTCGTCCACACCGCGGTGAACTGCTGGAAGCGGTCGTCGAGCGTCGGGACGTGGTCCGCGAGGTTCACGTACTGGTACGTGGAATCCTGCGGCGTGGCGGCCCACGAACCGTAGCGGGGCGTCAGCGTCATGCCGCCTTCGACCTGCCGCGTGGTGTCGTAGCTGACGGCCACATAGCCCCTGCGGCTCCACTCGTGGATGTAGGGCGTGCTGATGGTGTGGTTGTTGATGGTCTCGAACGTGATCTTGTTGCGCGGGTTCAGCCGGTACGCCAGCTTGAAGTTCGTGTTGACCTGGTTGTTCTGGCGATTGCCCAACTGGATGAAGTCGAGCAGGGTGCGTCGCGGCTGCGTCATGCCGGACTTGAGGTACGTGTCCGAGAACGAGCCTTCGTAGGTCGCGAAGTACGTGAGGTTCTTGACCGGGGTCGGGCCGCCGAAGCCGAACGTGAAGCGGTCGAAGTTGTTGAACGTCTTGGTGGGGTCGCCGTACCGGTCGGTGTCCCAGCGCACCTCGCCGCCGAGGCGGTCGGTGCCTTCCTTCGTGGAGACGCTCACCACCCCCGAGAGCGCATTGCCGTACTCGGCGTCGAATCCGCCCGAGAGTATGTCGGTGCCGGCCACGGCCAGGTTCGCGATGTTCGCGCTGCCGCCGAACGCGGGGTCGGTCGCCTCGACACCGTCGAACTGGAACTTCACCTCGCCTCCGCGGCCGCCGCGGAAGTGGAGCTCCCCGCCCATCGCCACGACGCCGGCCTTGGTGGCCACGGCCTGGCTCAGGTTGTCGACGGGGATCTCCTTGAGCTTCTCGGCCGAGATGCTCTGCTTCGTCGTCGAGGACTTCGTGTCGATGCGCTTCTCGGCGCGCACCTCGATGGTCTCGACCTGGGTCACCTGCTTGCTCTGGCCGACGGCGAAGTTCACCACAGCGGTCTGGCCGGCGTTCACCTGCACGGTCTGGATGATCGGGTCATAGCCAATGGCCTGCAGCTTGACCTGGTAGGTTCCCACGGGGACACCCGCGATCACGAACGCACCCGTCTCGTCCGTCATCGTGCCCTGCTTTGTGCCGAGCACGACCACGTTCGCGAACGAGACCGGGTCGTTGCCCTTTTCGAGGGCACGGCCCGTGATACGGCCCGTCGCGGCGGGCGCGGGCGCCGCCGGTCGGGTCTGCGGGAACGCAGGCGCCGCGACGACCAGGCAAGTGGTCGCCACAACGAGCGTCAGCAGAGAGCGTCGGACTGAAGTGAACATGTGTGGGAGCCCTCCCGAGAGAACCACCGAGCGGATCAGCGGATGCGTCGTCCTGCCCGGAATGTCCGGAACAAGGTGCCAACATCCGACTTCGGTGTCAAAGGAATCCGGTCGCCAAGTCGTTCGCGAGACGCGAGTTCCGGTTCCGTCCAGGGCCTGCGATCGCGTGTTCGGGGGGTGGACACACCGAAGCCGAGTAACGAAGGAGCGGGCACTTCGGCAACGCACGCGTGGGCACGCGGAGGCGCACCCGTTCGCCACAAGTGGCGTCCCGAGGGTGCGATACGCCCGTCACAAGGTAATATCGGAGTTTCGCGCCCGGAGGTCAACCCCTTTTCCGACGAACGCGGTACCCGCCAAGTGATGGAACCCTTTCCGGGAGCGGCGGCGGAGGGCTTCGTCAGAATGCCCAGTGCAGCTGCATCGCCAGATTCTGACGGCTCTGGCGCTCGTCGGCGCTGTTCGTGAAGTCCTGGTTCCGAAACTCGATCACGTAGCCCGACTCCAGCGACCATGACGCTCCGGCCGGTCTGTAGCCGAACCCGATCGAGACGGCGTTGCCGATGAACTCGTTGCCCGCCGTGTATTCGTCCTCGTCCACCGACCGGTAGGCGTACCCCAGGCGTCCGCTCATGAGCTTGCCGAGCGGATG
The DNA here is from genome assembly GCA_031396225.1 of bacterium. Classification (GTDB taxonomy): domain Bacteria; phylum Eisenbacteria; class RBG-16-71-46; order RBG-16-71-46; family RBG-16-71-46; genus JAIOPA01. Next base: position 7,197 of record JANNKI010000338.1, read on the forward strand.
CTCCAGGCCGGTGCGCACGTCCCAGGCGACGCGGCGCGGTCCCGAGCTCAGGACTGTCGTCGAACGCACGTCCCGAGACCAGTGGAATTCGCTGCCGATCGTGGTGCGTCCGAACCGATAACTGGCGCCCCCTCCCCAACCCCACGCGTTCCGCCGGGACT
>JANNKI010000349.1:0-6594 GCA_031396225.1 bacterium
GTTCGAGCGGCTCTACCCGCCGACAGCGACGAGCGCATGAGGGCCTCGTCCTGCGGGCTTTCCTGTTCCTTCGGCGGCTCGTCTATAGTCTCGCGAGGTGGCGTGGAGCCCGGGATGTCTTTCGGCCGCACTCCGATCTCAGGAGCCGGCGTCCGCACGCGAAATGGAGGCGCAACCAGTCCATGACGAGTCATCTCGAGGCGACGCTGCAGGAAGACCTGGAAGGGATCCGCACCAAAATCGTCGAGATGGGCGAACTGGCCGAGTCGGCGGTCCGCGGCAGCCTTCGGGCGGTGCTCCTGAAGGACCGCCAGGTCGCCTACGGGGTCATCCTCCGCGATCGATACATCGACGAGGCAGAGAACCAGCTCGATCGTCTCTGCCTCCGATTCCTCGTCCGCCACCAGCCGGCAGGGGGAGCGCTGCGGTTCGCCTACGCGAGCATCCGGATCAACCTGGAGCTCGAGCGGGTCGGTGACTACGCCGAGGCGATCGCCCGCGAAGCGCTCCGCCTGACCAAGATAGAGGTTCCTCTGCCGCTCGACCGTCTGCAGCAGATCGCCGACCTCGCCGAGCCCATGCTGCACGATGCGATCCGGTCGTTTGTCGAAGAGGACCCAACCCTCGCCAGCAAGACGATCGAGACCGACGAGGCCGTGGATCTGCTGCGGGACGAATTGATCAAGGACGTCACGCGGAAGTTCCGCGAGGGCAGTCTACCCTTCGAGGCGGTGTTCCCTTTGATCATGGTGATCCGTCGCCTCGAGCGCGTCTCTGACCAGGCTCGCAACATCAGCATGGAAACGCTCTACTTCTGCACCGGCGAGATCGCCAAGCACCCGCGCTCGGCCGTTCTTCAGCTGCTCTTTGTCGACGAGCGGGGTTCGTGCCGCAGCCTGATGGCCGAGCACATCGGCAGATCGCTGCAAGAGCCGGGGTTCGACTTCTCCAGCGCGGGCCTGGACCCGCTGCCGATCACGCCCACGAGCGTGAGCTTCATGGCGTCGAAGGGCTTCGACGTCACTCGGGCGGTGCCGAGGGCACTCACCTCTGTGGAGGACCTGGAGCACCAGGATGTGATCGTCCTGCTCGCACCCGAGGCCAAGCGGGCCTTTCCACGCCGCCCGCGCAAGGCGGTCCTCATCGAGTGGCCCATCGAGGACCCCAGCCTCGTGGTCGGGAGCGAGGCCGATATTCGCATCGCGTATGAGCATGCCTACACGTTCCTCTCGAGCCACATCCGTGAGCTCGTTTCGGCGATCCTCGACAACGACGGACGGTGACCCATGACAATCAGACCCGCCGGCCAAGGCTCACCGGTCGCGACTAGTATGCAGGTTCTCATGACTTGGCAGCGAGCGACGCGCTTCGCCGATTCGCTGCGCGGTGCCGGCCTGGCGGTCGGCGTGGCCTGCCTGCTCCAGGGGTGCGGAGGCAGGCAGGACGCTGGCCCCGCCCACGCGGTGATCCAGGTCAAGGGCTCCGACACCATGGTCAATGTCGCGCAGGCGTGGGCGGAGGAGTATCGCAAGGCGGTCCCGACGGTGGACGTCGAGGTCTCCGGCGGCGGTTCGGGCGTGGGGATCGCGGCACTCGAGAGAGGCACGATCGAGATCGCCAACGCCAGCCGCAACATGAAACCCGAGGAGATCGAGCAGGCGAAGCGCAACACGGGCAAGGAGCCGAAGGAATTCGTGGTCGGCTTCGACGCGCTCGCCGTCTACGTTCACAGGGACAATCCGATCGAGGAGATCTCGTTCGACCAGCTTGCCCAGATCTTCGCGGAAGCCGGCACGACCAAGAACTGGTCGCAACTCGGCGTGACGATTCCCGGTGTCGCCGACGGCGAGATCGTGCGGGTGAGCCGCCAGTCGAGCTCGGGGACCTACGAATTCTTCCGTGAACACGTGCTCGGGAAGAAGGACTTCATGCTCGGCTCGCGCGACATGAACGGCTCCAAGGAGGTGGTGGAGCTGGTCGGGAACACGAAGACCGCGATCGGCTACAGCGGCATGGGATACGTCACGCCCGAGGTGAAGATGCTCCGGGTCACGCGAAAGGCAGGCGAGCCGGCCGTGGCGCCCACGGTGGCGAGTACGCTGGACAAGAGCTACCCGCTGGCCCGTTCGCTACTCATCTACACGCTGGGTGAGCCGCAGGGCGAGGTCAGGCGCTACATCGAGTGGATCCTCTCGCCTGCAGGGCAGCGCATCGTCGAGGAGAGCGGATACGTGCCGGTGGTCGCCGGCGCGCAGGGGAGCTGACGAAGCGAGCATGGGAATGCCCGGCCAGGGATCGACCGCGCCGGAGGGCAAGCCCGGCATGGCCAGCGCGACTCCGACGGGCGCCGTTCCGATGAGCGGCGCGCCCGCCCGCCCGCGCCGCTCGCTCGCCTCCCTGTTGGTTGAGCGAGCGCTCGAGACCGCCATCCGACTCTCGGGCGTCAGCGCGATCCTCTTCGTGCTGGCGATTTTCTTCTTCATATTCCGGGAAGCGGCGCCGGTCCTGTTCTCGCCTGAGTTCAACCTCTCGGAGTTCCTGTTCAGCACGCAGTGGTACCCCACCTCCGCATCCAATGTCCGATATGGGACGCTGGCTCTCACGCTCGGCTCGCTGAGCGTCACGGCGGTCGCCGTCGTCCTGGCGGTCCCCTTCGGTCTCGGCGCAGCCATATTCGTCTCGGAGTTCTGCGGTCCCCGGCTCAAGGAGACGCTCAAGATCGTGATCGAGCTGCTGGCCGCGATCCCAAGCGTGGTCTGGGGCTTCATCGGGCTCACCGTGATGAGTCGGATTACCATCGCACTCACAGGGGCGCCGGTCGGGGTCAACCTGCTCAACGGCGGGGTGATCCTCGGCCTGATGAGCGTGCCGATCATCGTCTCGATCGGCGAGGACGCCCTTAAGGCCGTGCCCGACTCCTATCGCGAAGCTTCCCTGGCCATGGGCGCGACCCGGTGGCAGACGGTGTACCGGGTACTGCTCCCGGCCGCCCGCAACGGCCTGCTCGCCGCGGTCCTGCTCGGCGTGGGCCGTGCGGTCGGCGAGACCATCGCCGTGCTGATGGCCACCGGGCACGCCGTGCAGGTGCCCCACAGCCTGCTCGACTCGGTTCGCACCCTGACCGCGAACATCGCGGCGGAGTTGGGCGAGGCGCCGGCGGGTTCGAACCACTACCGAGTCCTATTCCTCACCGGAACGCTCCTGTTCCTCATCACGTTCGTCGTGAACTTCAGCGCGGATCTCGCGATTCGCGGCCTGCGCAGGCGTTGAGCCCTCGTGACAACCCAGCCGATCACCCCGCGCTTCACCAGGACCCCCCACGTCATCCGCAAGGAGCGCACCGAAGCGCTCGCGAAATGGCTGTTCTTCGCCATGTCGGTGGCGATGGTCGTGCCGCTCATCGCGATCATCACCTACCTGCTCTACCGCGCCGCGCCCTCCCTGTCGTGGGAGTTCCTCGTGGACGTGCCGCGCAAAGGGATGCGCGAGGGTGGCATCTGGCCCGCGTTCGTCGGCACCTTGAACCTGGTGGGACTGTCGCTCGCCGTCTCGGCCCCGATCGGGGTGCTCGCCGCCATCTACCTGCACGAGTACTCCAAGGACAACTGGTTCAATCGGGTCATCAACCTCGCCGTGATCAACCTGGCCGGCGTGCCCAGCATCGTGCACGCGCTCTTCGGCCTGGGCGCCTTCGTCTACGCCGCGCAGTTTGGCTACTCGATCCTCGCCGCCTCGCTCACGCTCGCGATCATGACCCTTCCGGTCATCATCGCCAGCACCCGCGAGGCCCTGGCCTCGGTGCCGAAGGCGTTCCGGGTGGCGTGCTGGAACGTCGGCGCCAGTCGGTGGCAGACGATTCAGGGAGTCGTGCTCCCCAACTCGATCAGTGGCATCCTGACCGGGGTCATCCTCCAGGTCAGTCGGGCGGCCGGGGAGACGGCGCCGATCATGTTCACGGGCGCGGTCTTCTATAAGGCCGTGGAGCGCGGCGACCTGTTTCCGTACGGCCTGACCGATCAGTGCATGGCGTTATCCATGCATCTCTACACGGTCTCGACGCAGGTGCCGAACGTGCGCGAGTCGATCCCGTACGCCACGGCCGTCGTGCTGCTGGGCTCGGTGCTGATGGTCAACGCCACCGCCATCACGCTGCGCGTCTGGCTGCGCAACCGGAAGCGGTGGTAACGCCATGAGCGCCGGGCCCAAGACGATCGAGGTGGAGGACCTGCGGCTTTCCTACGCGGGCCGGGAAGTGCTCCACGGGATCAGCTTCGACATCCGCCGCAACGAGATCTTCGGCATCATCGGTCCCGCCCAGTCGGGCAAGAGCTCGCTCCTGGCCTGCTTGAATCGCACCATCGACTTCATCGCGGACGCCAGGGTGTCCGGCTCGATCCGGCTGGAGGGGGAGGACATCCGACGTGTCAGAGACGTCTACGGCCTGCGGCGCAGGATCGGCATGGTGGCCCCACTGCCGGTCGGTCTGCCGCTCTCGATCTACGATAACGTGGCGTTCGCGCCGCGCACGGCGGGGCTCAAGGCCAAGGGCGAGCTCGACGTGATCGTCGAGCGCTGCCTGCGCCAGGCGGCGCTTTGGGACGAGGTCAAGGACCGGCTCAGCAGCCTGGGCACAGCCCTCTCTGGCGGCCAGCAGCAGCGGCTCACCATCGCCAGGGCCTTGTCCCACGAGCCCGAGATCCTGTGTCTCGACGAGTTCTCCATCGCCATCGACCCGGTCACCACGATGCGCATTGAAGATGTGCTCAAGGAGCTGCGTCGTGACATCACGATCGTGCTCGTCACCAATCTGGTGCAGCAGGCTCGGCGGTTGACCGATCGAACGATGTTCCTGTGGGAAGGAAAGATCGTCGAGCTCGATACGACTGAAGTGATGTTCTCGGAGACTCCCGGCGAGCGCCGCACCTATGACTACGTGCGAGGGATCTTCGGATGAGCGGGCCAGGCGGCATCTCCATCGCCACGCGTCAACTCAACCTCTGGTACGGCTCGTTCCAGGCGCTGATCGACGTCTCGGTCCAGATCCGTCCCAAGATCATCACCTCGCTCATCGGACCGTCGGGCTGCGGCAAGACGACGCTGTTGCGCTGCTTCAACCGGGTCAACGAGCGCTACGGATACGTGCGCACGACAGGCGAGATCGAGATCCTGGGACAGAACATCCAGGCACCAGAGATCTCGCTGGTCGAGCTGCGCAAGGCCGTCGGCATGGTGTTCCAGCGTCCCAATCCGCTGCCGCTCTCGGTCTATGAGAACGTCGTGTTCGGCCTGCGCATCCACGGCCAGGGCGCCGAGCTCCAGCGCTCGAATCTCGACGCCGCGGTGGAGCAGGCGCTCACCCAGGTGGGGCTATGGAAGGACCTCAAGGATCGGCTGCACTCGAGCGCGACCCTGCTGCAACTCGAGCAACAGCAGAAACTGTGCATCGCCCGGCTGATTCCCTTGAAGCCGGAGGTGATCCTCATGGACGAGCCGTGCTCCGCCCTGGACGTCGAGGGCACGCGTGCGATCGAGGAGCTCATGTTCGGCCTGAAGGAGCACTACACGATCGTCGTCGTCACCCACAACATGGCGCAGGCCCGCCGCGTGAGCGACGAGTGCATCTTCATGCTCCTCGGTCGCCTGATCGAGCACGACAACACCGCGGACCTGTTCTTGAGCCCGAAGAATCCCAGGACGGCCGAGTACATCGAAGGCCGCTACGGATAGCCGTGCGCGGGCGTGGCGGGATGGCCTTGCGTGAGCTGCGAGCTTCACTCACTTTTGCCACCGCCCGTCTTGCTGGTCCCTCCGCGCGAAGTGCGCTATAACTTCCTGCCCCCCATCAACGTCGAGGCGGCGTGGCCAAGTGGTAAGGCGAGGGACTGCAAATCCCTTATCCCCGGTTCGAATCCGGGCGCCGCCTCCAATTCAGGGCCTTCCGACTGTCGTGTGGCTGACATCGGCGCTCCGTCGCCCGCCTCTCCCTGCCGCGCGCACTTGCCGCGGGGCGGGAGAGCGCCGCGACAGCAGAGCCCTCGCAGCGAGCGAAGAATTCGTTTGACAGCCTCGCGGACCCCACCCTGTCGCGATGCGCGGCTCCTCCCGACGCGGTGCACCAGCGTGCGCAGGATGCGAGCACGCGCCTCGTCGGCTGCCTGCGCCGAATGCGTCACGACGAGCGAATCGTGCGCAGGCAGCCGACAAGGCGCGTGCTCGCATCCTGCGCACGCTGGTGCACCGCGTCGGGAGGAGCCGCGCCTCGCGCGAGGGTGGGGTAAGCGAGGCTGTCAAACGAATTCTCATCGCTCGCTTCGAGGGCGTCCATGTCGCGGCGCGCTCCCGCCCCGCGGCAAGTGGGCGCGGCAGGGAGATGCGGGCGCCGGAGCGCCGATGTCAGCCACACGACAGTCGGAAGGCCCTCATGCCCCCCCTACAGCAACGTCCCCCGCAGCATGAAACTCGCGATCGTGAAGTAGATGACGATGCCGGTCACGTCCACGAGCGTGGCCACGAACGGGGCCGAGGCACTGGCGGGGTCCAGGCCCGCTCGCTTCAGGATGAACGGCAGCATCGAGCCCGAGAGCGTGCCGAACA
>JANNKI010000366.1:0-5352 GCA_031396225.1 bacterium
CAGCACTTCGGGCAACAGCGTCAGCACGACCGCGGCCACGACCGAGCCCGTGATGCTCCCCATGCCGCCCAGCACGACCATGGCGATGACCTCGATGCTCTTCAGGAACGTGAACGAGCTGGGGTTCAGGTAGCTCAGGAAGTGGGCGAACAGCCCGCCCGCCACGCCGGCGAAGAACGCGCCCAGCACGAACGCGATGACCTTGTAGCGCGTGGTGTCCACGCCGAGTGCTTCGGCCGCGACCTCGTCGTCGCGGATCGCGAACAGCGCGCGGCCGTGCGTGCTGGTGGCGAGGTGGCGGGCCACCACGACCACCGCCACCACGGCGCCGAACACCCAGAAGAAGTTCGCGTAGGGCGGGATCCCCGGCAGGCCGCGAGCGCCGCCGATGGCGTCCACGTTCAGGATCACGACGCGGATGATCTCGCCGAAGCCGAGCGTCACGATGGCCAGATAGTCGCCGCGCAGGCGCAGGCTCGGCAGCCCCACCAACCAGCCGGCGACCGCGGCGAGCAGCCCGCCGGCCACCAACGCCAGCAGCAGCGCCACGCCCTGCGCCACGGGCGAGGGCAGCATGCCGAGTGCCGCCACCAGCGGCACGCCGAACTTGAACGTGAACATGGCCGAGGCGTAGGCACCCACCGCCATGAAGCCGGCGTGCCCGATCGAGAACTGACCCGTGAACCCGTTCACGAGGTTCAACGACACGGCGAGCACGATGTTGATGCCCACCAGGATCAGCACCTGGAAGTGGTACGGGTTGGTCACGCGCGGCAACACCACGTTCAGCGCGACGAGCGCCAGCAGCGTGACGATCGGCCCGACGAAGCGCTTCACGTTAGACCTTCTCCGCCACGGCCTTGCCGAAGATGCCGGCCGGACGCACGAGCAGGATGAAGATGAGCAGCACGAACGCAATGGCGTCGCGATAGGTGGGCGACAGGTAGCCGGTCACGAGCACCTCGGCCACTCCCATGACGAGCCCGCCCACCACGGCGCCGGGGATGTTGCCGATGCCGCCCAGCACCGCGGCCACGAACGCCTTCAAGCCTGGCAGGATGCCCATGTAAGGCTCGATCTTGGGGCTCTGGAGCGCCACCAGCACCCCGGCCGCGGCCGCCAGCGCCGAACCGATCATGAACGTGAACGTGATGATGCGGTCCACGGAGATGCCCATGAGCGCGGCGGCCATGTGGTTGTGCGACACCGCCTGCATGGCCTTCCCCACGCGCGTCGAGGTCACCAGCCAGCGCAGCGCGAGCATGAGCACCAGCGACACCACGATCACGATGAGCTGCTGGTTGGAGAGCGTCACCCCCATCCCGAGCGGGATGTTCCGCTGCTCCACGATCTGCGGGAAGAACCGCGGGCTGGCGCCGAACAACAGCACCCCGCCGTTCTCGAGCAGCAGCGACACGCCGATGGCGGTGATGAGCGCCGCGAGCCGAGGTGACTTGCGCACGGGCTTGTAGGCGAGCCGCTCGATGACCATGCCGATCAGCGCGCACAGCACCATGCTGGTGACCAGCACGGCCAGCGCCTTGAACGCGTTAGGGGACTCGCCGGCATGGAACCAACGCGACGCGTAGAGCCCCATGAACGCGCCCAGCATGTACACGTCGCCGTGAGCGAAGTTGATGAGCCGCAGGATGCCGTAGACCATCGTGTACCCGAGCGCGATGAGCGCGTACACGCTGCCCCAGGTGACCCCGTTCACCAGCTGTTGCAGGAACTCGCTCATGCGTGGCGACGGGCCGCGAGTGGCTCACCCGCGGCCCGTCCCGCCCTCCGGCGCGCTACGGGTTGATGGAGGTGTTGAAGATCTTCTTGCCGCCCTTGATCTCGAGCACCACGGCGGGCTTGCTGGCATTGCGGTTGGCATCCAGCGTGATGACGCCGGTCACGCCCGGATAGTCCTTCGTCGCGGCGATGAGCAGGGCGAGATCCTGCTCGGCCTCCTTGCGCTCCACCGTGCCGGCCATGGACGAAGCCAGCCCCTTGAATGCGTCGGCATCCTCGGTCGCAAGCTTCTCGAGGGAGGCGAACAGCACGTTGGCGGCGTCGTAGGCCAGTCCACCGATCGCGTCGGGATCCTTGCCGAACTTGGCGCGGAAGTTCTTGAGGAACTCCTGCAGCTTGGGATCGGGATTGTCGCTGGCGAAGTGGTTCGAGTAGTAGGCGCCGTTCAGCGCCTCGCCGCCGATCTCGAGCAACTGGTCGCTCTCCCAGCCGTCGCCGCCGAGCAGCGGGCAGGTGAGCCCCAGTTCGCGCGCCTTGCGCGCGATCAGGCCGACCTCGGTGTAGTAGCCGGGAATGAAGATCGCGTCGGGATGCCTGGCCTTGATGGCCGTGAGCTGGGCGCTGAAGTCCTGGTCGCCAGCGGTGTAGGCCTGCTCCACCACGATGCTCCCACCGGCCGCCTTGAACGCCTCGGTGAAGTACTGCGAGAGCCCGACCGAGTAGTCGCTCTTCACGTCCTTCAGGATGGCCACTTTCTTCAGGCCCAGGTTCCGCGCCGCGAACCGCGCCATCACCGTGCCCTGGAACGGGTCGATGAAGCACATGCGCGAGATGAAGCTGCCCACCTCGGTCACCTTGGGGTTAGTGGACGACGGCGTGATCATGGGCACCCCGGCCGCCTGGCAGATCGGGGCGGCGGCAAGCGAACGCGACGAGGCGACCTCGCCGATCACCGCGATGACGCGGTCCTGGTTGATGAGCTTTTGCACCACGGTCGCCGCCTCCTCCGCGCGGCCCTGGTCGTCCTCGACCACGGTGCGCACGGTGAGCCCGCCGATCTTGCCCTGCTTGGTGGCGACCAGCTCGGCCAGCGCCAGCTCCACGCCGAGCTTGGTGGACTCGCCGAACGTCGCATCGTTGCCGGTGAGCGAGCCGTAGACACCGACCACCAGCTCCGCTCCACCGCCCGTCTTGGAGCCGCCCGCGCCGCCGCATCCGGTCGCGAGGAGTGTGGCGTTCAGTGCGGCGACGAGCACCAGTGCCTGGCGAAGTCTCATGACAGCCCCCTGCTGGGAGTTTGTGGCCGCGGGCAGGCGCGCCGCCGACGAGCGGCGAGTTCGCGGACCCCGATGGGACACGGAATGTGGACCGGGAAGGACGAGGAGAGGTAGCACGCGCGCGTCCGAAGCCGCAAGGACGGTGTGGCGCCCGGTTGCCGCGGTGTGGCGAGGAGAATGGTTCTGCCCGCCCTGGCTCCAACGTAAAGTGGGCCACAGGGGGACACCGCGAGATGGCCCAGGCAGGAACACCGCGACCGGTGCTGCCAGGTCGGGCCGAGGCCGCCGCCAGTCGGGAGGTATTGCGGCTGGGGGACGCGAGGCTCAGGTGGGGCTCGCATTGACTCGCTACTTGAGTCCCTCGAACAGGTAGAGGTCGGCGAGGTTTCGCTCGTATGTGAACGCGTAGTATTTCCCGTCAGGCGTGAGCAGCGTGTTGTACATGCGTACGACGCCGGCCTCTTCGCGCGGCATGAGGTCCGTCAACACCTCGCGATCGCCGGTGGCCAGGTCGAAGCGGTAAATCGTGTGAACGGTTAGATCGCGCTCCTCCACGAGCAACGACCTGCCATCCGGAGCCCAAACGAGCGGGGCGCCCGCGTCGGCCAGACCGGGCACGACTCTGGGAGGCTCGCCCGCGGTGGAGTAGAGGGTGTCGCTGCCTGGCACCGCGATCCACCGGCCGTCCGGGGAAAGCACGGTGCTCGCGACTCCCTCCCGCGTGATCGGGCGCGGCGCTTCCCCGCGAACACTCTGGACGTACGTGCGCACCCCATGGCCTCCTTCGCTGCCCGTGAAGACGAAGCGCTCGCCGTCCGGGAACCAGCTCGCGGTGAGGCGCGTGATGGCGTCGGGTGGGAGGGGGCGCGGCGATCCGGCTCCCGTCGGAATGAGCACGAGCGGGGCGGGTTCGGGGGCCATCGTCTTCGCGAGCACCCATTGTCCGTCCGGCGACAGGGCCAGAGCCTCGCCCTGGCCGAGGCTCACCCTCTGCGACCCGTTCGAACGGAATAGGTAGATCGAGCCTTTGAGATCTTCGCCTCCGGCACCGGCTTCTTGGACCAGCAGCGTGGAACCGTCGGCCGACAGACTCACGCTGAGCGGATAGTCAAGCCCGGGCACCTCGCGAGCCTGCCGGTCGCCAGGGAACATGCCGACGATCCGCGTCCGATTCGTCTGGCGGACGAGCAGCGCGCGGCCGTCGGAATGGATGTCCATGAGCACGAAGTCGCTGGACTCCTTGAGAACCCGGCGCGCCTTGCCGGAGAGCGACACCGCGTACACGGCCCGATCGCCGCCCGACTTGAGACCGGTGAACCAGACCTCTCTGCCGTTGGGCGACCAGGCGAGGCCCCAGAGGTTCTTCCATCCGTCCGTCAGTGTCCGCCTGCGATTCGATCGGTCCACGACGGCGAGGGAGCCGCCAAAGTCACCCTCGCCCGCGTGTTCGATAAACGCGATGAGGTCACCGCTTCGTGACACGCGCGGGTGCGTGATCCAGCCGGCCGTCGCGTAGAGCGGGTTCCCGATTGGGTACTCCAGCACGAACTTCCCCTTCCCATCGTCGCGAACGACGGCGAGATCCTTGCCACCCGGGCCCCAGTCCGCCCACTCGACGCTCTCGAGCACCCTCCTCGGCGAGCCGCCACCGGGCGAGGCGATGGCCAGCGTGCCGAGCCCGTAGGGCCCTGGACAGACGTGGAAACCCTGGAGGACCGCCATCTCCTCGGTCGGCGAGATCGCGAGCAGCATGGTGTTCTCGAACCCCAGCGGGCGAGGCTCCGCGAAGCCGGGGCGGGCCGAGTAGAGCCCGTATTGCTTGCCGCCCCAGTCCGCGGCGTAGATGGCCGAGAGTCCATCGGGGGCGAAGCGGGCTGAGCTCACGGCGCCATCGGCGGAGGTCAGTTGGGTGGCCTTCGGCGGGTGGGGACGTGGGATGAGGATCCAAGTGATGCCGATGAGGGCTGCGACCGCGACCACGGCCCCGAGGACCATCCTGACACTCGGCCGGCGGCGCACGAGCGCAGGTGCCGACGCGGGCGCGGGCGCCGCGGGGATCGCTTCGGGCGTCGACACCAGCGTCTCCAGCGCCGCTCGCACTTCACCCGCGCGCTGGTAACGCTCGGCCGGTTCCTTGGCCATACAATGCAGGATCACGGCACGCAGTCCCGCCGGGACGCGCGCGGGCAGCGGTGGCGGGGAGTCGTGGATGATCCTGCCCGTCAACTCGAAAGCGGTCTGGCCTTCAAATGGGAGCTTGCCGCTCGACATCTCGAACAGCAGCACACCGAGCGACCACAGGTCGCTGCGACGGTCGGCGGGCTCGCCGGTCAGC
>JANNKI010000374.1:0-2482 GCA_031396225.1 bacterium
CCGTCCACGAAAAGCTGGTGCCGACCAAGCCGCGTGCGAGTGTGCGCCAGTCCGCGCCGCCGTTGGTGGAGAGCTGCACGTCCACGGTCATCACGCCCGGGCCCTTGGTCCAGGTGAGCGTGTGCTCTTCGCCGCCGCTCCATGATTCACCGCCGTTCGGCGCCAGCACGGCGATGGCGCTCGACAGCACGCCCGGGCAGCCGGCCAGTTGGCGCGTGACCGACAGGGTGGTCCGGTTACACGCGAACAGGTCGGGCGTGCCGTCCTCGTTGAAGTCCTGCACCGCGATGAACGCGGGATTGTTGCCCCCGGTCGCGAACGTCTGCGCCGGCTCGAACGTGCCGCCGCCAAGGCCCAGCAGGACCGAGGTGGCGTGGGTGGTGTTGTTGCTGGCCACGGCCAGGTCGGGCCGGCCGTCGTGATCCCAGTCGGCCACGTTCACGGCATTGGGCCCCGTGCCCGCGGGCACGCTCACCGCCGGCGCGAACGTGCCGTTGGGCACCCCGAGCGTGCCCTGGCCCAACAGCACGCTGATCGTGGTGGTGCCGGTGTTGCACACCACCAGGTCGGCGATGCCGTCGGCGTTGAAGTCGCCCGTGGCGAGGTGGTTGGGCGTGGAGCTCAGCACGTAGCTCGGCCCCAGCACGAACGTGCCATCGCCCTGTCCGCCGGTGCCGTTGCCGTAGAGCAGCCGCAGCCCGCTGCCGGACGTGGCGAGGTCGGCGATGCCGTCGCTGTTCCAGTCGTGCACGAGGATGCCGCGCGTGACACCGCCCGCGGACACGCTCACGGGTGGGGCGAATGTGCCGTTGGGCACGCCGGCCGCGCCCTGCCCGCGCAGGATCGCCAGCGTCGAGGCCCCACCCGCCGCGACCAGGTCCTGGATGCCGTCCTCGTCAAAGTCGCCCACGGCAAGCCCGGTGGGCGCGAATCTGACCGCCGCGATCACGCTGGCCGGGCCGACCGCGCCGCTTCCCACGCCGCCGGCGCCCAGGCCGAAGTGAAGGTGGAGCGAGTTGTCCCCCTGCGCACCCACCACGGCGTCGAGGATGCCGTCGGCATTCGCGTCCAGCAGCGCCAGGCACGCGGGGGTCGCTCCCGTGGCCACGTTCACGGGTGCCGCGAACGTGCCGTCGCCCACACCACCGGCCCCCTGACCGAGCATCACCACCAGGTTGCCGCCGCCGGTGGTGACCAGCGCCACGTCCTGGATGCCGTCCTCGTTCAGGTCCTCGCTCACCGCGGCCGTGGGCTGCGAGCCCACCGTGACCGGCGTGGCGTTCACGAACGCGCACGCGGTGGCCTTCACCTCGCCGCTCCACGCGGACGAATCGGCCACGCGTACGGTGCGCATACGGTAGTGGTAGGTGCCGAGGCCGGGCGTGTCGAACGGCGAGGCCGCCGTGTGGCCGATGTAGGCCGCACCCAGGTCCAGCTGGATCCGGCTGCGATACACGCTGTAGCGAAGGATCCCCGAGCTGCCGCCCGTGGTCCAAGTGAGTCGCACGCCCGGCGCGAGTGGCGTCGCCACGGGGTTGCGCGGTGGCGCGGGCGCGTAGGGGTTCGTGCAGGCCGCCATGCTGGTGCGCATGCGCGAGACGCAGATGGGATGGAACTCGAGCCGGATGCCGTTCGCCACGCCCCCGATCAGGTGGCAGTAGCTCATGATCGTGCCTTTGTTCGGCGGCAGGTGGTTCGAGTAGGTGGCGCAACTGCCCTCGGGCGTCTCGCACGAATCAATGGTGCCGGACGAGAGACCATTCCCGATCCAGTTGCAGCTGTGCGTGTGCCACGAGCCGCAGTTGTGGCCCAGCTCGTGCGCGATCACGTTCACGTCCCACGTGCTGGTCGCGGTGGGGTAAGTGTAGACGCAGTCGATCGCACTCACGCCGTAGCCGTTGCCGCTGCACACGGTGGTGAGGAACGCGATGCCGCCGCCCAGCGAGCGGCCCGAGACCAGGTGCGTGAGGTCGCGGGAGACGCCGCCCATGTTGGCCTGCCAGTAAGCCTGCACCTCGCTCAGCGCCCCGCTCGTGTTGTTGGCGACGTACGGGTCCGCCGCCACGGTCCAGAAGTTCAGGTAGACGAGCTTGAGCGTGGCTTCGACGTCGCGCTCGTAGATGAGGTTGACCGTGCCGAGCACGGTCATGACGTACGTCGTGGCGGCCGTGAGATTGCCGCTGAACTTGTTGTTGTAGATCTCGAAGTCGCAATCCACCGCCAGCTCGTGTCCCAACCGGGCGGCGTTCAGGTCCGATTCCAGAGGTGCGGCGACGGAACCCTGCTCGAGCGAGCCCGGCTCGGTCGCGAACCGGCTGTAGTACGCCTCGTTCTCGGCGTTAATGCCGCAGCGGAAGCGCGATGCGGCCTCCGCGAGCGAACCCTCGGGCGCGAACGCGTGCACGCCCACGCCGGCGGCGTTCGGTCCGGCCATGTCCTGCACCGGCGTGAGCGTGAAGCGTCGCTCGCCACGCTCGATCAG
>JANNKI010000381.1:0-7353 GCA_031396225.1 bacterium
GGAGGCAGCGCCGTGACCGCGGCGGTCGAGGCGGCGAGACGCAAGCCGTCGCCGAATACCTGCTTGGGGCTCCACGTGACCGTGGCAGCGCGCCAGATGTCGCCCGAGGTGTTCACCCACTTGTTCGTGGCCGAAAAATCGTCGGCGCCGTCCACGGTGACCACGCCGCCGAACGCGCGCAACACCAGCGGATTGCTGGAGGTGCCCGACGCGGAGAGCGTGACCTGCTCGGGGTAGTTGCCCGGCTTGACGAGAATGGTGTTGCCCGCCACACCGCGCGCCGCGAGCGCGGCCGTGATGGTGCAGTAGGGCTGCGCCTCGGTGCCGGCGCCGCTGTTGGAACAGGCCCCGGTCGAGTTGTCCACGTAGTAGGTCGCGGCAGCGGCCGGACCAGCCGCCAGGCCACACAGCACCAGCAGGGCCAGCGCCGTGATGTTGGCCTGGCCGGAGCGGCGGGGCGACCGGTCGCCGCGCGCGGTCGAGGACACGACCGACAGCGTGGGCGGGTTGGTCAGCCGCGGGGCGGGAGCCTCCGGGTCGTCCTGCGCGGGGAGCACCGGCACGCGGACGGTCAGCGTCGCCAGTTCGGCATCAAGCTGGCCATGCGCGTAGTACCACGCCTGGAACAGCACGTAGACCCAGAGCGCGACGGCGCTCGTGAGCAGCAGCCAGCTCGTGACGGGCTGCCCGCTCAACGTCTCCGCCGCGATCGCGGCGAGCACCAACGGCAGCACGGTGATGAACGTGCGGAAGGTCTTGAGCGAGCGCATCACGCCGGCCACGCGCTGGAGGCCGAGCGACGGCCCGGCCGTCCCGGGCACCGGCCAGCGGCCGGTCTCGCGTGCGAACTTGGCGGCGATGAACGCCGGCAGCTGCTGCGTCTCCTCGATGATGTTCGCCGCCAGCATGGTGGCGAGGGCCGCGATCAGCGGTGTCCACGAGCCGGTGGCCTGGAACGCCCGCCAGCCGAGTGCCAGGAACAGCAGCGGCTCCACCAGGCGATGGTGGAAGCGATCGAGCAGGATACCCATCGCCGACTCCTGCTGGCGGTAGCGGGCCATCTCGCCGTCCACCTTGTCGAGCAGGAATGACAGGTACAGGCACACTCCACCCCCGGCGTTCACCCACAGGTTCGCGGACGTCATCATGGCCGCGCCGATCGCCGCCATGAACATCATGAGCAGCGAGACCTGGTTGAGGGTGATGGGAGTCTGCAGCAGGAAGGCGGTGATGTGGATCGACAGGCGGCGGTGGATCCGATACCAACCCGGATCGCGGTCCTTTCCGGCCTGGCAGACTTGGCGGATATCGTGGGGTGACAGCATGGCAAGGGTGTCCTGGGTTAGTTCTTGAGGTTTCCGATCGGGCGCAGTCGCACGGCCGATCGCATGAGGTGGTGGTCCGCGAGGCGATCCATGAGCCCGTCAATGGGCCCCGGATCCATCACGGGAACATTTCGAGCGCTCACGACTCGGAAGCCGCGACCGCGCGTCATCTTCACGCGCGTCACGGAGTCCTCGGTTGGAGTCAGGAGGCCTGCTGCGCGGGCGGACTCGATGAGATGTCCCGCGCCATGGTCATAGGAGTGCATGCGGCCTTCAGAATCACTGAGGCCCAGCCCCAGATACGAAGGCACGTCCCATGCGCCGGCGACGATGGTGGGCTGGCCCGGAACCAGCCGGCACGCGTTGTGGCGTGCGACCCACGAGCGCTCGCCGCCGAGCGTCTCCTGGGTGATACCGTTGTGCGAGATGTCGCATAGCAGCTCGGCCCGGACGTTCGGCGAGAACGCCTCACGCAGACCGTCGTAGATGGCGCGCACGGTGGCGAGCCGGTAGGCGTAGCCGAAGTTCATGGCCATGGCCATGGCCGCGTTGAACGCCCGCCCCTCGTTCGAGTCCTCGGGGATCGGCGTCCAGCCGTTGCTACGGAAGTGCGTGTTCCACTTGGCCAGCAGGTTGCCCTGGCCCAGGCGCTGCCCGAAGTGGAAGCCGAGCTTGGACAGGAAAAACGCGGGTGCGCGATTGGAGTCGAGCTTGGTGCGGAGCGACCAGTGGTGCAGCAGGGTGCCGCTGAATGGCCCCGGCCCGAGGTGGTACATGACCACCACCTGGCCGTGCCGAAGTCCCCAGCGGGTGGCGAGCGCGGCATCGCGGATCTCGTCCACCACCTGGAGTTCGAGGAAGTGGTTGCCGCCGAAGTTCAAGCCCATCTCCGAAGCCACCAGCCGGCCGTTCAGTAGCGAGCCCGGCACGCACTCACGGATGCAGCGCTCGGGGTCGCCCGGCAGCTCGATGCGGCCGCCGTTCTCCATGCGGTCCGCGGTGGCCGGGTCGAGGTCATAGCGCGAAGTGACGGCGCGACCTCCGTCCACGAGCACGCGCCGCACGTCGGCCGAGTCGAGGCTGTAGCGGTTGCGCTCGAGCACGTGACCCGAGGCGTGCGAACCGATGCGCAGGAACAGCGCCTGGATGCGTTCCGGCGTGAGGTCGCGCGCGTCCAGGTTGGTGACCACCACGCCCATGCCGTCGTTCACGGCCACCGAGGTGAACTCCGGCACGATGAACCCGCGCGTGGCGATGCCGATGCTCGACGGCACCTCCATCGCGCCCTTCTGGTGGCGGTCCGGCAGGCCGAGCACGGACGTCACGAACGGCAGCCTCGCCAGCTCGGCGAGCCGCGCGTCCACTTCGTGCGAGTCGTGTCCGGCCAGCGAGAGCAGCGACAGCACCTCGCGGGCAGGCACGGCTCCGTTGGAAGAACGGCGTGGGGACAGCGGTGCTTCGATCAAGCCTGCGGTGGGCATGACGTCCTCGGGTTGCGCCTGGGGTCCCGCCCCAGGCTGGTGACGGCTCGCGAACGCTCCCTGCCCGCTCATGAAGGTCTCCGATCGCCAGCCGCGCGCGGCAGGCGGAACGACAGCAACACCCCGCGGACCACGCCCCACTCGTCGCGCGACAGCGCGCGCAACAGGAACAGGGCGAGCCCGTAGCTCAGCGCGCCTGCGACGATCGCCAGCGGAAGCGCCGCGGTGCGCAGCGCGAACAACGTCGCGGCCATGACGACCGCGGCCAGCGCCGGGCGGGCCGCCTCGCGCAGCAGCGCGGCGTAGCTCACCTGGCCCGCGAGCGTGCGGTGGCAGACGACGAACACGAGCAGCTCCGCCGTGACGAACGTCCACGACGCCCCGGTCACGCCCCACGCGGGCACGGTGAGCACGCACACGACCGCGTTCACGACCAGTCCCGCGACCACCGCCCACAGGTACACGCGCTGGCGGCCGACGGCGGCCAGCAGGTAGCGCGATTGCAGGTTGAAGAACACGAACGGCAGCGCGAGCGACATGATGCCCAGCGCGGTGCCGGCCTGGGCGTAGCCGCTCGCGTCATGGAACAGCAGCGGCACGATGCGATCGGCCAGCCGCAGCTGGCAAGCCGCCAAGGCCAGCCACACGAGTAGTTGTTTCTTTACCGCCGCGCCCAGCGGCGGCGCCTGTTCCGGCGCGGGCGCCCCGCCAATGCGCGCGAACGCCGGGAACGCGGCCAGCGCGAGCGCGGAGCCGAGGAACCCGAACGGCTGCGACAACATGTAGGCGACGGTGAAACAGGCGACTTCCGCGTCGCTCCCGAGCGCCTTGAGCGCGAACACGCCCACGCGGCCGTAGAGCACCACCACCAGCAGCGACAGCGCCACGGGCCAGCCTTCGGCGGCCAACCGGCGGAATCGCGCGAGCGCGGGCGAGAAGTCAGGCTTAAGCCCCAGGCGTGACACCACGAATGCACCCACCAGCGTCCGGAGCAGGAAGGCCCCCACGGCCATTCCCAGCAAGAGCGGGAGAGTTGCACCGAATGCCACACCCAGGGCGATACCGATGATCCAGGCTCCCTGGCTCACGAGCAGCAGGGCGGCTTCGAGATCCAGCCGTTCGCTTGCCCGGAGCATCCACACCGAGACATCCTGGCCAAAATCCAACACGGCGGCGGCCGTGACGAGCGTCACGAGCACCGCATTCGCGGGGTCGAGCGTGAGCGCAGAGCCGATGCCAGCCAGCGCCAGCAGCGCCACTCCGACCACACCGCGCAGCATGAGCGCATCGCCCATGTAACGTGCAGCCGCCCCGGGCATGCGCGCCACCTCGCGCGTCACGATCACGCCCGCGCCGAGGTCGGCCAGACTGGCCACCAGCGGGATGAGCGCGTAATAGAAGGCGTACTGACCGTAGCCGCTGGCGGAGAGGTGATTGCCCAACAGCACCATGCCGGCCACGTTGACGACCGCGCTCAGGCCTTGCGACATCACGCGGAACGCCGTGTTGCGCCCCACGCGGGTCGCCGACGCGGCACGCGACGAACGCGCGGTCGCCTCGGCCACGGCCGGCTCCGGCGCGAATGCTCGCAGCGTGCTCACGCGCTCACCTCCTGCGACATCGTCGCCGGCATGCGGATGCCGCGGCGCGCGAGCCGGTCGCGATACACGCGCTCGAGGTTGCAGACGATGTCGGCCTCGTCGTACTCGGCCAGCACCACCTGGCGGCCGCGGCCACCCATGCGGGCGCGAAGCCCGGGATCGGCGAGCAATCGCTCGAGCGCACCGGCCAGCCCCTCGACATCGCCCACCTCGACCAGGAAACCGGTGTCACCGTCGCGCACGACCTCGCGGGTGCCGTTCACGCGCGTGGCCACCATCGGCAGGCCGACGACCATGGACTCGAGCGCCGCGCGCGGGATGCCCTCCTTGAGCGACGTGAGCGCGCCGATGTCGGATTGCGCCAGCAGCGCGGCGATGTCGTCGCGATAACCGAGGAAGCGCACGTGTCCGGCCAGGCCCCACTCGGCGCAGCGCGCCTCGAGTGCCGCGCGGCCCTCTCCCCCGCCCACCAGCCACAGCTCGAACGCGCGACCGCGATCCTTGAGCACGCGCGCGGCCTCGAGCAGCTGCAAGTGGTTCTTGACCGGTTCCATGCGGGCGACGCAGGTGATGATCGGCGTGTGGCCCGCCTCACGGCGCACCGGCGCCACGGGGAATCGATCCACGGCGATGCCGTTGCCGATGTAATGCAGCCGCTCGCGCGGCACGATCCGGTAGCGCACGGCCTGCTCGATGTCGGCGCGGTTCTGGCTGAGCATGACCTCGGTGAACCGGCCTGCGAATCGCTCCACGGCGATCGCGAGCGAGTGCGAGAAGCCGCGGCCGCAGTCGTGGAAGTGGAAACCATGCACGGTGTGCATGATCACGGGCACCCCGGCGAGCCGTGCGGCCAGTCGCCCGACCACGCCAGGCACCGAGCAGTGCGTGTGCACCAGGTCGGGCTTCACGCGGCGGAGGTACGCGACCATCTCGATCAGCGACCACGCCAGCTTGGCGGGGTTGAACCCGCGCGGCAGGTGCACGGTGCCGACCGGGATCCCGGCCTCACGCAACGGCTTCACGTACGGGCCGTCGATGCACAGGATGCGGTTGTCCACGCCCTTCGCACGCAGCGCCAGCACGCGCTCGCGCAGCAGCGTGTCGGCCGACGAGCTGAGGTTGATGATGTCCACGATGCACGGGGCATCCGTGGACGAAACACGACCGGCACCCACGGGGTTCATGTTCATGACCACATCCCGCCGGATGGGCCACCGGTGCCGGTCCTCAGGGAGCGACCCGCCATCGCCGGGGCGGGGACGAGCGCCGAGCCCATCACCCCCGGGGTGGTCGCCGAGAGTCGCGACTCGCGCCGGGTGGCGCGCCGCGCCGCCACCAACGAGGAGGCGCAGACGATCGCAAGCAACAGCCAGAAGTGGCGGAAGTGCAGCTTCTCGATCACCGTCGAGTGCACGGCCGAGGCGGTGAGTGCCGCCGCCATCGCGGCGGTCCACAGCGCCGCGCGCCGCGCGCGCGTCCCCGTCTGGGGGCTGTGCTTCCAGAAGCCCGCCACGTGGCCGAACGCCGCGAGCGTCATGAGCAGCAGGCCCAGGAGGCCCAGCGGCCCGCGCTCGATGGCGTAGGCGAGGTAGTCGCTGTGCGCTTCCTTGGACTTGTAGGAGTCGGGCCGCTCGCGCTCGGCGATGGACAACATGAGCGCGCCGCTGTTGCCGGGCCCGATGCCGAGCGGGGACTTGGCGTAGGAACGCTCGAGCTGGTCCCAGATCCGCAGGCGGCTCTCGGAGCTGTGCTCCATGCGGCCCACGAACGTGTGGCGCCGGAGCGCCTCGAGCTGAGCGTCGCCCACGCGCCACTCCGCGTGCAGCCACGCGCCGAAGCCCGCCGTACCGACCACCAGCGCGAGTGCGGCGAGCAGCGGGCGCAGCGGCACACGGCTGGCGAGCGCCAGCACAACGCACCCCACGGCCGTGCCCGAGGCCAGCGCGATCATGCCGCCGTTGGACTTGGTGGTCAGGAGCCCCAGCACCAGCGCGCCGAGCACCGGCAGCAGCACCTTGCGCGGGAGGTCGCCGATCAGGCTCAGCGTGAAGAACAGGCTGATGACGAGGTAGTCGGCCAGCATGTTGGGGTTGTAGAGCGTGGACGACGGGCGCAGGCCGCGCGAGCCGATGAGGCTCGAGAGCGAGCCGCCGCTGTGCATGAGGATCTGCGCCACGGCCCAGATCGCCACGGCCACCGCGGCCCACATCCAGGCGATGCGCACCGTGCGCAGGTCGCGCTCGCTCTGCATGATGTTCACGAGCGCCAGGAACCAGACGAACAGGTACAGGTCCTGCGCCAGCGCCATCACCGCCAGCTTCACGGACGGTGCGCTCACGGTGGCGAGCAGACTGCCCACCACGACAAGCGCCGCGGGCAGTACCAACGGCGTCTGGATGCGGCGGCCCGGCACCAACAGCAGCAGCGCGAACACCGCCAGTGCCGGCAGGCTCAGGAAATCGAGTAACGCAGTCTGGCCCGGTCCCGCGGGCACGCACACCGGCGCCAGGCAGGCCGCGAGCACCAGATAGGTGCGCCAACCTCGGCGCGACCCCTGGGCCACGTGGCGGCCTTGGGCGAACGATGCGGCGTGCGGATGCGGGAGCGCGATGCTCATGCAGAGGCCGAGGACTCGAGCGTCGCAACGGACTCGTTGCCAGCGCCGATACGCTGTTCGGACACGCGAAGCAGGCGGACCATCTCCTCGCGCATGTAACTGTCGTCACCCTGGCTCACCGCGCGCAGGATCTTGGGATGCCCCGACTTCCACACCCTCTCGTTGTCGTTGAGCAGCTTCTCGAACAGCCGCTCGCCCGGGCGCAGGCCCGTGAAAGAGATCTCGATGTCCTTGCCAGGCGTGAGGCCGTAAAGCCTGATGAGCGCCTTGGCCATGTCCACGATGCGGATGGGCTTGCCCATGTCGAGCACGAACACCTCGCCGCCAGT